>NZ_CP119808.1 GCF_029338375.1 Halorussus lipolyticus
TAGAACGAGTGCAACGAGTGTAATGAACGGCTCTCCGGATTAAATTAGATGGCGCTGAAATCGACTATCTATGTACTCGTTGAACGAAACGAAAGAAACGAGCATAACGAATTAATTGATAAAAACGAATACGTTCTATTCAATGAGCATAACGAACGGTAGGATTTAACAGGATGGTATTCCATTCATCGAGCGAAACACCCGCACTGAACGCACCAATCGTAACGAGCGAAACGAACAAAACGAGCACAACGAACTCATCACAGATAACGACCGATATGAGCGACACGAACACTTCACGAATCACCGTAGCGAATCAGAAAGGAGGTGCCGGGAAAACAACGGACGTCATCCATACCGGCGGCGCTCTCGCCGCACGAGGACACGATGTCCTCCTCGTCGACATCGACTACCACGGCGGGCTCACATGTTCACTCGGCTACAACGATCTCTACTACGACACAGACCGGACCACGCTCTTCGACGTACTCGACTTCGACCAAATGGAGGCAGTGAACGACGTCATCGTCGAACATGAGGAGTTCGATATTCTCCCTGCCAGCGAGAAGCTCGCGAACAATAAGAACATCCAGACGCTGCTCGAAGCTCCCAAGAGTCGAGAGCGACTGGGTATGACCCTCGATGAACTTGACAAAGACTACGATTACATCATCGTCGATACCCCACCGTCACTCAACGTTCTCACCGATAACGCACTCGTCGCTACAGGAAACGTGATTATCCCTGTGATTCCGGAGAAGCTAAACGCCAATAGCCTCCAGATTTTCGCAAAACAGCTCAGATCGCTCGAACCAGCCTACGGGGACATCAACCGTCTCGCAATCATGTGCAATCGCGTCGAGCAGAATGGCGAACACCGGAATACGATTGCAGAAATCGAATCAGCATATTCACTACCGGTTTTCCAGATTCCGAAGCGCACCGACCTGTCCCAATCAATCGGCCAAGGAACGTCCATTTTCGGCTTCGACAAAGAGAACAAGCGCGTTGAGGATGCCCGCCAGTTATTCACTGAAATCGCTGATCTCCTTGACGAGACGTTTGAGAAGACTGCTCGGGAGGAGGTGAAAACATGAGTGATGGCTGGGGTGATGCCTCAGGTATCGAAGGCAACTACGAAAACAACGAGGAAGAAGAAACGAACGAGGCGACTGAAACCGACCAAACCAGTTCATCGACTGAAACACAGAAGACGAGCTCACCGAACGAAACGAAGGAAACGACTTCATCGAGTGAAACGAATAAAACGAGCAAGACGAACATCAAGGACGAATGGAACGGCCGGACGATCTACATCCCGGACAACATCCTCGATGATTTGGAGGATACGTACCTTGAGTCCCAACTGAAACTCCGGAAAGCCGGTCGTGACGAATTCAAGAAGAACCGGCATTTCTACCCACTCCTCGTGCAGTTTGGGCTCGAAGCCCTCTCGGACGCCGACGCTGACGAAATTCAGGTTCGACTCTCCGAGATCGGCGATAAATAGATTTCTGTGGGACTGTTGAATCGCTCTAGCATAGTTGGCAGCACGATTTCTTTATTCAGTCGGTATTAAAAACTGAGAACACGGGTACTGTCTATTTACGCAAAACCGTTAGAGGGAGGAGTTGATCACCAGCTTGTCACCGTCTCGAAAACCGACTGGCGAAACCGATTTCCGGCCTCTAAGCCCGGACGGGTCGACGTCCTTCATCTGGTCACTATCGAGTGATGTCGCATTCACTGCTGGGTCCTGACTGAACTACCCATAACCCTACAGTCGTGGAGGAGTCCCCATACGGTGGCTTCAACACAGCCCCTGAGTTAGTGTGCGGCATTCGGATGACCTATAAGACTCCCTGAGACTCTAGGTGCCGAGCGAAGAATTCGGGAATCTTCCCTTGACGATTTTTAAGAAATTCTTCGACATTATCGACGTCCGGCGGTATTCTCAACTGCAGCGCGACTGACCGATCTACACCTTTGGACATAAGACGCAGTTCTCCGAAGTTCATCGATCCCATCTCCAACATCTGGTCGAAGTTGCTTGCCCACTTACCCATTTCGTAGTCAGATTCTTCAAGTATATCGACCAGCATCCCGTAGTACTTAACCAGAATAAATCGAACGTCGTCGTTCACGAGGTCAAGGATTGTTCTAATACACTTACTCAGACCCTCATCCCCAACGTTTGCTTGCCTAGAATCGATCATGGACTTGTACGTCTCTCCCCGAAGCCACTGATTAGCAACTACTACGATCGGCTCCAGCGCTCCGTGCTTCGTTTCTCGGTTTGGGGGGTCGATCCCGTATTCATCATCCTTGGTGAACTTGAATACCTGATTCAACTGCTGAGTGATCCGCATAAGTTTATCGTAACTGTATTCTGCCGTATTCTCACCAATCACCCACCTTTCCGGATTCTTCATTACCAGCCTGTAGAGCGTGTTCTGCTCCACCGGATCAACAGTTGGGTTCCGCCTCAGCAGTTTTTCCGGGATTTCGATGTCTTCAAGAGTCCGATCGAGTTCCTCTTTTGCCGATGAGATATCTGAATCCGAGAGCCCCTTGTTGGAGAGATATTCGTCGACATCGTAGTCGGACTTGAGGTAGCGAGAGCGAAGTAGAACCGACGTATACCGCGTCGATGCGTCTTTGAGCTGCCGGAGGTCGTTGCTACCGAGCGCGGTGATGAGTTTGTTCGGGTTGTCTGTAGCTTGCGAGGTAGCGGGGTTGACCGATTCCTCCGTATCGCTATCCAATTTCTCATCCACCCACTCGTCATCTTCGGCCTCAACGCAATAGATAGAACCGTACAAGCGAGAATCAACACGACCGACCCGTCCGACGAGGTTCTGAAAGTCGAGTTCTGACAGCTCATCGTCTCCTCGATATGCACTGGTTAGGAAGATTTTCTCTGCGGGGAGGTTCACTCCCTCCAATAGAGTAGAAGTACATACGATTGTATCTAGCCCCACCTTCGAGCGATAGAGGTCTTCTATCTCCTCCCTCGCAATCTTCGGAACTCGGCCATGGTGGAAGGCCACTCCTTTTTCGAGGTGGTCAATGAGTGGATAGTCTTCGTGGATCGTGTTCTTCAGAAATTCGGTGAGATCATCGATTCTCGCAGACGTTATCTCTCGGTTCCGGTTGTTTGCGATAGCGTCAGCTCGATCCTCGGCTAGATTGGTTTTGCTGGCATATACCAGATTCTGGCTATTTTGCCCATATTCATCGATTATGGTGGTCAGTGCTCTAGTCTTGCTATTGTTGACCGTAGTATACGTGAGGTCGTCCGGTTCGGCTATCGTGAACTCTAATTTGTCTCCAGAAGGACTGTAGAGGACAACATCAACCATCCGTCTAGATCTGGATTGGTTTTTTGCTCTCTTAAACCGAATAATCGCCTTCATTTGAAGGACCGGTGTAAATGCGGTTTTGATCTGTACGACCTCTCGGTTTGTCAGGCTGCTTAGAGTATCCTGTGGCTCCTCAAGATAGGGACCTGCGGCGACGATTTGAGTTTCCGGCCAGGATTCACTGAGTAATTGAATGATATCCTCGAATAAGACACCCCTCTGCCCGTCCTGGACGTTCTGAATCTCATCGAAGAATATCAGGTCTGGCTCAATCCTCGCCCTAGTGTCCTCGTCGATGAGTCGCAGACACCGCTCAGGAGTAACTACTAAGAATGAGTTCAAATCTGTTTCCAGATCCTCTGATTCCTCCTCGAAATATGCGCCGGTTCTGACCTCAATCTCTTGCTCTCCGTCTAGATCATCGTTAAGACTGGAGAGCTTTTCGCTCACCTCCGCAATGAGTGCTCTAGTCGGGACGACGTAGATTGCTTCGAAGACATCCTCGCTTTCGAGCTCTCTCTGGATGTATTTCCGGAGTATGAATGACTTCCCGGAAGATGTCGGACCGGATATCGCGATATCCTTCCCTGCCTGAAGCGCATTTAGGATATCCTTCTGGAAGGAGGACAGCACAGTCCCATCACCGAGTTCGTGTTGCTGGAGGTCAGAACTCAGCTCGAGGCCTAACGCAGAGTCAAGCGATGAAATGAGCCTCTCCTCGAAGCTGACATCTGCCTGTTCTCGCCGAACGGTATTGAACGTTTGAAGATTGCCAATGCGAGAGAGAACAATATAGAGGTACCGTTCGTACATCTCCTCGTCATCGGTCCCTCGCTTCTCAATATATGCGAGAATCGCAAAGGAAAGGGCCTTGGACTGGTGTTCCTCGTCATCACTGGAAGCGAGAAGTGATGCCACCCAAGCACTCTTTTGGAGTTTACTCTCCGAATTCTGATCCCAACGATAATCTGTAACGCCGAGATCATTATAGAGCAAATCTTTTATCAGTGTGTCCAGACAGTCATTGAAGAACTCCAGGTCCGCTGCGTTTTCGTATGTAGACATTAGTGGTTCGTTGTCCAGGGGTAGATAGCCGCTTTAACGTTCTCTACAAACCGATCTTTGTCCTCTAGTGGGAGGAAAAAGAATGTCAGCCAGTGTTTTCGAAGGTGACTGTAGTCACTCTCCAGAGAGTCGGTTACTTTGGAGAGTAAGTCAGTATCCTCGACATGGTCTTGGAGCTGGTCTACTAGTTCCTGATCGTCCTCGACCGGCTTTGTCTGGAATTCCTCCAGCTCCTCATCCTCATATCCGACGAAAATTGGGTGTAGCATTTGGTAATCTTGGGATTCCCCCGTGAAAAGGGATGAGAGCAGTTCGATCTTCTCTTTCGAGAGATTATCGCTCGGATTACCCATAGCAACCGTTAACTCGTGCTGATTTCGGAGTTGGCTATCTTCTCCGTGGAATCGATCTGTGCTGTCAAGAGCTTCCTCAACCCCATCGTCCAAATCGGTGTACATCTTCGCCTCACCAATTCCTAACGTCGGGGATCCTTCGTATTCCCCGAAGAAGAGGCCGTCAGATCCCTTAACCTGATCAGTCGGGTTTTGTTTCCACCCAAGCTTGTGCGACATCATGGGGATGTCAAGGAAACCTTCAACCATTGTAAATAGAATCAGCTCTCCCCACTTACCATCCATCTTAGCATCATCTCTGTAGTCTGAGAGCTGCTGTGCTTCAAGATGAGGCCGATCGTACTCCTGAATCTCTTCTTCCGACAGCGCAAAGAACATGAATTTGTTTCGAAGAAAATTCACGAATCCATCATAATCCAGCGTTCCGTAACTTGGGCTGACGATAAAAGAGGACGCCCTAATCTTATTCTCACGCCATTCACCAGCATCAGAGAGCTTATCCAGCAGTTCTGACTTCTCGATTACAGTATGCTCTGACCAAGGAACTTGAATCTCATTCTCCATTTTGGGTTCTATTTAGTTACAAGAAAATTTACCCCCGAGTTTAAAAAGCTATCCAAAACTACACATGAGTGCTTAGTGTCTACTAGAGGTTCCACAGATAATTCTAAGTGATGAATTCGGACTACCAGCTACTGGAATTTTTAACGTTCGCCGATGGGCGGAGGCGCATTTGACCTCCGTCGAATACTTACTCACTCTGTACCACCGTCTGTAGACTCGTCAAGGACATCTCGGATTTTGACATAGGTTTCATATTGAATGAATGAAAATAACCGAAAAGAACTGATGAGCTGGATGGAATTTGTCGAGAAATACGATACCCAAATCCTAGTGCTACTGAGTTTATCCGGCCTTAGCCATCTCCTCTCCCGATGGATTCACGAGAACTACTACCTACTTGAGTACATCTTCTTGATTCTAGTTTTCGGGCTAATTCACGAAGCATGGTCAAGCATACAGGCAGACGAGAGTCTCCATGACTTCCTCCAATTGTTCGGTGCTGATTCCAAAACCGGGATGCAGATAGCTCTCATCATATTTATTGGCTCAACCGTCTTCATATCCATCCAACTCCGGAACATTGTCGAAGGAATCTTCGGTCCACTATCAGTCGTACAGATGCTCGCAGTGATTGTCCTGCTCAGCAGAGCCTTTGTCAACGTCTACAGCACACAGAACGTATTCGCTATCTTCGACGGCAACCCCGACACCTACGCGGCATACACAGTAGGAGTGCTCGCGTTCCTGATCTCTTGGAAACTCCGTGACCACTACCCTGCCTACACCTGGACGCACAACATGCTCTCCATCTGGCCAGCTACCATCTGTTCTTGGCTGTTATTCTACCACTCAAGCCTGGGCGACAACCTGCCGAATTTCACCAAGAGGAATCCAAGCCGGAGTGAGCGGTACCACTAAAGTAAATTAATTTATAGAAAAACAATCAAAGAAGATGTTCTGGAGTTCCACAAACGGCACTAAATTGTCCGAAAAAGCCGGGTTTAGTTTCGACAGATACGATCACCCGGAGATATGATTTCGACTTGGCGGTACACTTAAACGGAATCTCTCACACCATTAGGACGTGTCCGTGACCCCAATTGACGTCTTGGAGGATTTAGCCGGAGAGCAAGTGAGTGTAGTTCGGAAAGAAGCCGAACCAATTTCTGGTTCTCTTGACAGCTTTGATGGACATCTGAATCTTGAGGTAGGAGGATCAGTAGTCCGAGGTAACGAAATTGTATTGATTACAACATCAAATCGGCCTAAGTCTCAATCTACTATAGCAAACCATAAATCAGATATTAAACATATTGGTGAGGTCTCTGAAGAATCACAAGGAATTGACTCACATAGAAAAGACAGTAAACAAGAAAAGACATCGGAAACGGTTGAAGATGAAGCAATAGAAGAATCTATACGGGATTCAGATGACAAGAGTGACATTGAACCCCGAAATAAAGAATGTGATGGGGATAAATCTTCCTCTAATTCGGAACTAATCGGGTCGAAAAATCGTGAGTTAGTAGAATTACGGAAGAAGGCTGAATCAGCTGCTAGTGATGATCCAGTAAGAGACACGTCTGAACTAGTTGGGTCAAGATACGTTCGTGCACCGGCTATTAAGCAGTATGCTAAAACTCGTGCTGATGGCATCTGTGAATATTGCGATGATTCTGCTCCGTTCTTGACTGATGATGGCGATCCGTATCTTGAAGTTCATCACGTGGATGAACTTGGCGAAGGTGGTGTTGATCACCCGGATACGGTCGTTGCTCTCTGTCCTACCTGTCACAAACAAATTCATCATGGGAAGGAAGGCGAGAAAATGAATCAGGAGCTCAAAGAAATGCTTGAGGATGGTTTGGCGGATATCGGTGTTGAAGACTGAAGGAGCTTCGCCGTTCTTAGACGCCAGTTTATCAAAACCAAGCAACCGGGAGACTAGACCAACCGTCAACGACGAGTCAAACCACGGCAATTCCGCTGGCGGCACCCGCAACAAGAACAGGTACACGAACAGTACTGCCGTGAACATGTACGAATCGACCATGACTGACAATGAATTGTCTCACGACTGTATTATTTCGATACCGCCATCATGCGTGTACGCAAATGGCGAGGCCGGTTGCCGTCGAGCTACTAATCAGAGTCGGTGCCAGCAGGACGTGAAAATGCTGTTTCTCACCGAACTCGATAACAGTGGGAGCTACCTTGTCGGTTGCCATCGAAATCACCGTGCCGCTCGCCGAGTTGCATATATCCACTACCGAACTGTCCACTCATCCGTTGCTGGTGTGGCTTACGATGTTTTACAGCAGAGGGACCAATCTCGGTATGGGCAGAACCAACCGACCCATTGCGACCAGCTCAACGCCTGGAAAGACGACTGGTAGCCATACCTGAACTTTCCGCCGTGAGAATCAGGACCGATACGACCGGCTCGTCGACGGAGCCTACGAACGTAGCATGGCGGGTGGAGGATTCAATCCGGCCGGCGTTGGGCGGACTGTGTTGATGAACATGATGAATCAACCCCGACATAGAAGGATTATATAACTCAACCACACCATCTCCCGTGCGCGCACGTGGGAAACCTTGATAACCCAAGCGTTCTAACATGGCGATTATGCGAGACCTCCCCGCGCCATCGGAGGTCAGCTTTCCTTCGGAGCGCCGCGTCCGCCAGAAGCTTGGACGCGGCATAGTTGAGTAAGGGCGGTCCGTCAAAGGCGGGCAAAAAACCCCGTAATAAGCATTTCCCACCGGAGTCGAGTTGCCGGTATCACAAGGCCTTCATATGGCATACTGTACTGCGATTATCTATTCTTCCAGTAACCGTCTTTGCTCCTGGATTTATATGGCCAGTCGCGTTCTTTTATGAATGCGGTCGAGGATTTGACAAGGTTCTCGGACATCATCTTTGGAGACAATGGATAGGGCCAGCAGTCAGTCGTTGCTCCTTCAAGTGGACTCTGTTCTTTGTGGTAATTCTTATCGTAGGGGTCATGAAGGGGTATGACCCAGGAAAAATCATCATCTACACTGCTGCTGCCGTAGCTGGCGCACGAATAGTGAACTGATGGATTCCAACACCTTTAGCGTCAATTCTCACCCGGCTCACTTCGTCGTCAGCCAAGTCCACCGTTAGCCGAAAGGAAAGAATCTCGATTCAACCTTGTTGTTTCTGAGCGTCTGTTAGATACGAACTCAAAACAGCGGTAAAGTCGTGGTCCTCAACGAGCAACGTAAGCTCACGGCCATCCACCAATAGTACATCCAGTTCCTCAGCACGCTCCTCGGCCGCCCCAGTAAACGACCCCGTCGTCACGACCAAGACTTCATCAGCATCCGGGAACTGTAGCTGGAGACTGGCGTACTGCTGGATTTCTGGCCCGCCGACGGACGTATTCGGGCCATACCGCTTTGTCTGAATCACCTGCTTCTGCTCCGACTGATGGCCGCGTGTCGCGACGATATCGACGCCCGCATCCCCAGACCGGGGACTGACTTCGGTATCCCACCCTCGCTCCTCCCAAAGATCTGCAACAAAATACTCAAAATCGTAGCTGTCCAGGTTCTGCATCAACGACTGCAGTTCCGACCGGGAGACATTCAGTGACTGGTCGGCGTCCACCTCAGCTTTGTTCCGCCGTATCGGCTTCCCCATTTCATCTTCAATCTTATCTTTGAATTCTGGGCCCGTGTCGGGCGGGACTTGCCAGACCTTTCTCGTCCCGTTGGTCGTGAACAACCAAAGTTCCTTTATTATCCCGCCACGGATTTCCACTTCCGAAATTTGGCTTAACGCCACCTCGTACACGGGAGTATCTTTCTTGATTTGAACCCCTAGCACTCGGTGTGAGGAGAGAACAAGCCGGGTGCGTTTTTTATTCCGGAGGGAGTCTTTGCAGACTATGAAGTCGCGGAATTTCTCATGTTGCTTCCGACGCTTTTGCAGTGTCTTACGGATGCTGTGGTGGAGGTTCGGTAACCCAGTGAGTCTGTTGGTCGCTTCCTTAGTGGGGGTGGTTTCAGGGGTAGGGAAGGAATCTGTTTCTATCCCGGCTTTTTGCCGGACATAGTTGGTTATTTTCCTGAGTTCGTATTTACTTAGATTTCTGTCGAAGGTGAACTTGTACTCGAATTCATCGGTCTTAAATACGTATTTATTATTATGGGCTATATTCACCCACTGACAATCGGTGATTTCCGTATATGGGAGTTTGAATGGTAATCTCCGCCAGTATTGCCAATTAAAAAGTGGACCTGTTCATCGGTGACAATACAAAACGATTTGTATCGACTGGTAGAGTATTCTTTGTCAGGAGTCCCTTTATTGCCGTAAAAACCTTTAGTCCGGAGTTTTCGGACTTGAGGAGATAATGGGGTTGTTCACTTTCCTCAAGATAATCTGCTGGAGCCTTCTTATACAGGTTTTCTGCAATAAAACCGGGTTTCCTTTTAAGTAGATATTTTGATTTAACCGAGTCTCCGTAGGCGTTTTCGATGAGGGGGTCATTTGCGTCAACGTATCCCCCGAGTTTGGCCAACTACCCCATGTGTATCGATACCGCGGTACTCGGACTTAACCGGTAGCCCCGTGACACCCGGTTAACCAACACATCGCTTGTTCCGTAGGTTAATCCCCCGAAGTTGCTGTAGTATAGCTCTGCCTCAGGGAACTCGTACTCCAATACTTTCACCACTTCGCTGTACAGTTGCCAGAAACCATCTGGGTCGTGGTCGTAGTAGTTGAGCGAGGTGTCGAAGCAGATGGTACTGTCGCGGTTACGCTTAAGATCGGCTCGGTCGCGGGTGTGGGCCCGATCTCCCAGTACCGGTCGTCTTTCGGGAGTAGGTCGTCACCTCGAGATCGGCCGTGGTCTTGTAAACCGCGTCGATTGGGTATCAGCGTCTCGCGTTGGCTAGTTTCTGTTGGTTAAGATTTGGCGCTCTTATGTAGAGCTGCGGAAAGCCCCGATAACGAGACACTCAATGGTTGAGTCGACGGATTTGCCAGCCAGGATGAGTGAGCGAACAATGCCGAAGGTACGAGCGGCCTGTTCCAAGCCCTGCTTGGACAGGCCGCGGAACTTCCGCAGCCATGGTTGAACAAGCGAAAACAGGCACTCAGCCTGATTAATGTGGACGCCCTCGGGCGATACGTACCGTTCCTTGTGCACGACGGTTCGATGGTCACGCTCCATCTCTCGGTAGGCTTGGAGACCGTCGGTCCAGACCTCTCCCAGTGGCTGGGAGAGGTCTTCAGCCGCCTGAATCACTGGCTCAAGATCACCGTCGTAGTCGATGCCGAGTTGGCCGCGGATCACGCGAAGCGAGTCGCGGCACGCCGCGACGAGCGTCAGTTGATCACCGTGACGCCCTCGCCAGCGTGATCGGCCTCTCTGGGACGAGCCGCCGCGAGAACGGCTGTGCCGCGGCGGCTCTTGGCCTTTGTAGCCCGAACAGATCTCACCAGATTCGTCGACTTGTATCGGTCCGTCGATGGTTTGGTCGAGGAGGCTCCAGACGACGGGGAAGCCGCGATGAATCGCGGCTTCCACCTCCCGAATCGCCGTGTGAATGGTTTTGTAGGCTCGCCCGACCAACGGCGCGATCTGGTTGATACTGAGTAAGGTATCAGCGTAGAGCGTGAATGCGAGAAGTACCTCGCCGCAGGTGAGGTGCTTCTCGTGGAACGGCGTTCCGTAGGTGTAGACCGGCTTGAAGTTGCAGTCTCGGCACCACACGCGGTCGAGATGCGGCCACGTTTGAACCGAGTTGTGCCCGCAGCGTGGACAGGACGTGTTCTCCCAGAAGTCCTTGAGTCGCCGCTCGATGCGGGCATCGAGCGGCTCGGTGTCGATCTTGACAACGCCCAGCTCGATCAGCTCTCGAAACATTGCGCCGAACGCTGGCTGAGCAGACGACATACTCCCGAATTATGGCCAGCTCAGTGTAACTACAGGGGCTTTCCGCAGCTCTACATAAGAGCGAGATTTGGTCGTGGTCTCGGTGTCATTCTATTCGTGGAGCCGTGTAGTAGCGATCCGCGACAGGAACTTCAGGAGCTCTACCTGTTCAGCGTTGCTGAGGTCGTTCCATGCCTGTCGAATCTTCTACATAGTGCGTTTGTTGACGCCGCTTCGCTTTGAGGCTTCGTTGATGTTCTCCGGCTACCGAATTAGGAACCAGGCATGACGATATTCTGGTGTTTGTGTTCGTCCAATATCTTGAGTCTAGTTCCGTTCAATTCCACCTACTCGCCGAACGCGTCTGCGAGCAACTCTCGCATCGCAGGCCGCCGGGCTTCCCGGCGTTTCTCCTCAGAAAGATAGTTTTGATACACTACGTCTGCGGATGAACTCCCCTGTTCGTCAGCGATGATATCGAGGCGGTCGAGCACGTCCGCAAGCGCATCCTGATATTGGCTGTACCAGAATCGGCGGGCCATGTGGGGTTTCGGGAGGCCGCTGTCGACGCGGACATCAGCCTGTTCGGCGAGTCGATGAAATCGATTCCGGACAGTATCCGAGTCGATGTGTCCAGTCTCAGCCTGCGTCGAGGGAAAGAGGTAGCCATTCCACTCGTCGTAGTCGTCGACGAGTTCGCGCTGGCGCTCCCGGTAGGCGTCCAAGCCATAGAGGAGGCTGACCGTACTCGGGCCGTTCTTCCGCTCCTCGAACTCAAGGTGTGGGTCTTCGGAGTCGACACCGACGAACTGATTCACGTGGAGTCGCGCGACCTCGCCCGACCGTAATCCCCACGCGGCGAGTGCAACAAGCAGGAGGCGGTCCTCGGCCGCGTTGGCTTCGTTGTTGAGTGCGCGGACGTCCGAAGGTGCTAGTGCCTTATTGTCGGGTTCGGCGCGCTCCCAGCCAAAGTCGGTCGTCACGCCGTCCAAGGGATTGTAAGCGGCCGCACCGTGTCGGTCGAGTCGATCGTACCAGCCCTGGACCGTCCCGACGTAGGTGAACTTCGTGCCGTCGGTCGCGAGTTTGTCGTCGAGGACCTCCACAACTTGGTAGGCGCGCTCTGTTTCGGCGGCCTGCTCTGACGGATCAGACAGCGGCGTAAGGAGGTCCGACGTTTCGTGGAGGTCCTCGTAGATTTGCGCATAGGTCGCCAGATGGGTGCGTTTTGAGGCGAGTGTGGAGTCGGCAAGCTTCCGGCGGCGGTCGAGTGCGCGTAGGTAGGCTTCGAACTCGTCGATGGTTTCGGTGGACGAAATCTGCCAGGCGTAGTCATCCGGTGATTTACTGGAAACAGTGGGGTCGTCAAGGCCGACCACGTCGGTGAGGAACTCTTTGATAGTGAGGTCGTGATGTTGCCGAAGGGTATAGCTGATACCGCTGTATCCGAGGTCGGCGAGCGTCTCGTAGGACGGTCGGGTGTGGGGGTCGCGTCCGTCACGGCGCAACGCGGGCGCGATTTCATCCCAGTACAGCTCTTCGAGACCGTCGAGGTCGTGGTGACTCCAGTTGATGGTCTTGCTCATGGAGGTATAGCTGGATTTCTGCGGGGGTGGGTGATTTTAAGGCGGGTCATTTCTGGGTGCTGGGTTTTCGTACTAGCTATTTTATAGTTTTGGTGATTGGGTTGTACACTTCTACACAACCGAACTAAGTACTATAACAAGCAAAAGCATGACAAAATGGCGTAAACCAAATATCGGTATACAGACTCTGCCTTCTAATAGTTGAGACTCGCAGTCACAGTGCATATGTGGACGAACTGGTGAGCGAGCAAATGTCGGTAGTATCACTCTGTAAGTGTTCAAGATTCACAAGGAATTACTTCCCCATATGAGCTTTAGCAAGGCCTAATACCGATGTATTCGTAGTGAGAATTATATCGTCTATGAATGTCGGGAGCACAACGGAAGCGTCTCAACATAAACTCCCGCTTGATCGAACTCAACTCGCAGTGCTCTGGACCCTTCTCGCACTCGTAATCCTTACCCTGACCGTTGCCGTCTTGGGGACAACTGTACCAATATTCCACGTCGTTTGGCTGGTAATTCCGCTAGCAAACCTTATTCGATACCGCGACGCGAACCGTGTCGGATTCCGTCCGCTGACGTGGCAGCGTTTCCTCCGAGGTGCAGTCGCGGCTGGCATTGCGTATGGACTCCTCCTCGTGCTAGTTGAACCTTGGACGGGGGTGTACGACCGACTTCTCTCATTGGCGCTCGAAGGCCCCGACCCGACGTTCGCATGGCTGGTTCGAATCGACGGCCCAGGTAGGTGGGTAACACTAGTAGTATTTAGCGGCCTGGTGACGCTCTACAGTGAGGAGCTGTTCTTCAGAGGTTGGCTACTTCAGTTACTCGCACGTCGGACACGAGCTCGGAACGCCATCATCGGACAGGCCCTTGTATTCACACTGCTTCAGTCAATTCCGGCGTTCTTCTTTGATCCAGTTCAGGCGTTACTGTATCTCGCCGTCTACGCATTCGGACTGGGGATCATCGTCGGCACTGTTGCACACCGTACCGAAAGCATCTGGCCGGGACTCACCGTTGTTACCGTCGCGAACCTGATTCTTTCCCTGCTCCTTGTATAATTATAGGAAATCACACTTTACTGCCCGCCCTGAATACAGACCAACTAATATGCGTGTTTCAAAATGGGTAAGTGTCTGTGACACACTCTCCAGATGAGTCTGGGTCGGGGACAGACGATATCGAAGGCAGAGACGATTCATCAGGAGAGAACACCCCCAGAAGTACACGTCGCCGGATTCTACAGACGGCCAGTGGGGCGGGTCTGATCGGTGTACTCGGTATTGGGGGGTGGATACGACGGACAGAGTATCTCGAAGGGATCCGGGATTGAACCAACTTGGTTTCAGAATCGCCGGCAACCGGTAGCCGTGTCTCCGAACCGAGCTCGGAGGTAATTCCGGCTGATATGTTGTTGGCCGAGATTCAGCGCTTCAGCGAACGACGATCGAATACTGGGTTACAGGCGGCTGTGATTGTCGACGATGGGACCATCTGGCGTGGCGTCGCCGGGAATGCGGATCACGGTGACCCGCTCACGCACGACTATCACCTCTACATCGGCAGTGTCACCAAGCTCCTCACGGCCACGCTAGTGATGCGCCAGGTCCAGCAGGGGACTATCTCGCTATCCGATTTCATTGACGAATGGTTCGATCTCAAATATGCCGACAACGTGACCGTGCAGATGCTCCTGAACCATACGAGCGGGATTCCGAACTATACAGAGGATCTCTGGTTCGGTCTACGATATTTCGCCAGCCCATCAAGCGGTGGACCCCGGCCGATCTCGTTGACATCATTGGGGACGAGTCGTTGAACTTCGACCCCGACTCCCGACACCTCTACTCAAACTCGAACCGGTGAGCGCGCCGAGCAAACCGCCGACGAGGAGGCTCACCAGCAGGGTGAACGCCATCACACGAAGCTCCCAGTTGCCTCTATCGAGATTCGCATCGGCGAACCGGCCTGCGAAGCCTCCCACGACGAGACCACCGGGAGGATGTGGGTAGAGAGGAAGACCGTCGTCCCCTCGTTGGTGAGTTCGCGGATGGTCCGAGCTGCGCGAGGGTCGAGGCCCGAGGTGGGTTCGTCGAGGAAGGCGATGTCGGGGCTGTGGAGGATGGCCTGGACGTAGGCGACTTTCTGCCGTATTCCCCTTAAGTAGTCGGCGATGCGGGTGGCGGCGTCCTTCGGCGACAATCCGAGTCGGTCGAAGAGTTCGTCGATGCGGTCCTAAGTGTTCTGCTGGGGGAGGTCACAGAGTCCGGCGACGTAATCAAGTTGTTCGTACGCTGTGGCCTGCTCATAGAGTGGTGGTTCCTCGGGCAGATAGCCGATGTGAGGACGGAGGGTGTCGCGGTCGGTGACGGAGACGCCGGCGACAGTCGCGATGCCGCTGGGTGGCGTCGTCAGGCCGATGAGCAACCGCATCGTCGTGGTCTTGCCGGACCCGTTAGGACCGAGAAAGCCGTAGACAGTGCCGTCGGAGACGGTGAGGTCGAGTTCGTCGACGGCGGTCGTTTCGCCGTAGCGTTTGGTCAGTGCGGTGGTTTCGATAGCTGTCATGGAGGGCGTTAGGACCGCTATTGTCCCCCGGCCCGAAATAAGTCACTCCTTCGTAATGGCAGCCCAAGCGAGACACAACGAGCATCCGAAGGAAGAGACCAGTGTGATTCGACCGACAGAACGGTGTATTGCTCGTCTGGCTCTGTTGACATCCTATTAGTTCGATGTTATCTCCGGTGGAACAGCTGTTAGGTGGGCGTGCGAGTGAATCAATCGAAGCGGTCAGTCACTCCCGTAGTCCGTGTACTGTCGGAGTAAACCAGGAACCACGACACCGACTGCGAATACTATCCCATAGACGATCTCTGACGGTAGGTCGGTGAATTCAAGGAGTCCAAACAGGAGTCCCATTGCGATCAGAACGAAGATGCCAATGAGTCTGTTCTCAGCAGTCATCAACCCCTCCCGTTTGTAGAGGATATACAGTGATAGCCCAACTACAACGACGATCGCAACAAGAACGCCGCTGAAAAGGTCTATCGACCCCGTAGCGAGACTATAGACCAACCCGAGTCCAACTGAGACGTACGCAACGGCGAGAGCTACGACGCCTCTTCGTCCACCGAAAAATTGGTCGTCGTCTACACTCTCGGAAGGTGCCATACTCCAAAATCACAGAAGGCGTGTAAATAGGTACGTGCAACCTCCGGAACTTCGAATTACGCCTATCCGAACTATCCGGTCGATGTATTCTCTGTTCCTAACGAATTGCTTCCTCTGACTTTTTAGCGTCTGAGGGGTTCAATAAAAGCCGCTCGTCTCCATGTCCTGAGTCGAGTATCGAGGAGAGGGTATGAAATATCTCCCTCAATTCTATTGTCTCAGGAGTTGTTTCGATAGTATGGAGACTCAAGTACGGATGTATCTCGCCGGGGCTATTGCTGCATTAGCTGCGTTCCTGTTCGTCTCGCTGGCCTTCTCGGGGCAATTCAATATCTTCCATGGCGGGGTGTTCCTCGTGTTCTTCATCGTGGTGATGGTCGTCTTCGCCAACTTCGTCGAGTGGGCAGAAACACTCGAATCGAACTGACCAAGTTACTCGAACACCCGAGGTATCTCCGTTATCGACCGGTCCTTATGGGTCGTGGCGACCCTCTCTCGTGGCCAAGTACGAGATTCAGGCTCTGTTGAAACCCTAGTAGTGCGACACTCTCTCTACTGCAACAGCCGTTAGGTAGCTGTGCGGGGTAGTGAGCGTATCATACTCAGCAATGCTGAGGGAAAGATGATGCCCGGCAGGTCAATCATGACGCCAGACGTATAGTGAGAATACGAGTAGAGCGATTGCAGTGACCCAGCCACCAACAGCGAAACTCTCCGGTAGTGTCCACCCAATCGTCACCCCTCCCCTATCAGAACCGCGGCTAAGACAGCGTACGCCTTCATGCCATACAGAAACACAAATGGGAGATAGTGGACGCCGACGACAAGCATAAACGCAGGATAATACCAGTTGATGTTGTAAAGGGCCGCCGCACCGATAACCGGAATCAGCAGCGGGACGATGAAGGCGACCTGCACCGCAAGCCCGTCAAGCGGATTCTCACTACTGAGCGTGGCCGATCGACCACTAAGCCGGAGTGTGAGTTGTGTGGGTGGGAAAATGAACACCCTAACGACAAATAGTGAAATTACCCCCGCTTGAACGGATAAAAAGGTCCCGAGACTAGCCGATAACAACCAAATCACGCCTGAGACAGATTGCCCGACGGCACCGTTGACATACACCAACCGGATCTCTCGTTGAGCTTCCGTGACCTCCATACAGGCGGTATGCTAGTACAATCTCAATATAGTGTCCATCCACAACACTGTCAGAGCAGCGCGACCTGTACGAGCGAGAGCACCACCAGCGGGACGTGGAACGCAGCGTGGCCCACCATCGCCGCCTCAAGGCTCCGCTGCCAGTACAGCCACCCGAGGAGGACGCCTGCGACTGCGTTCAGAAGGACCGTCCGGGCGATCAGTGCTGGAGTGAGATCGACCGATTGGGCGAGCGCGGGGAGGTGACCCACGCCGAACAGCACGGCGGAGACCACAATCGCGGCCCACATTACGGCCGGTCCCGGGCCATCAGTCCGATGGCCGGTGACACGCCATCCGACGAACGCGATGACCGACATGAGCCCAAACCGGAGCATAAGTTCCTCGGTGATTCCTCCGTAGAGGAATCGGACCGGTACGTACGCGAAGACGTCCAGAAGGGTCGGCCTCGTCGCTCCGATTACTGATTGCGGCAGGTCCTGGGCGACAAAGGGCATTAGCAACGCGTCGAGGACGACTATCAGGACGCCCCCGATGATGCCGATTCTGACGGCCAGTCCAACATCCTTCCGGAGACGTTGCCAGATTCCGCCATCAGTTCCCGTCCCGTCGATGACGTACGACCGCAATCCCACTCGGGGCGCTGCATATGCGCCGAATAGACATGCGAGGCCGAGGAAAAGCAAAGAGTTGACACCCGAAGAGACGGCGAGAAGCAGAAGCGTCAGGCCGGTCGGGATGGCACTCGGCGGTGTCGTGAGGAAAATATAGCCGACGAGCGCCACGATCCCTGGCAGACCCAATATCAGAGACACACCGAACCGCTTGCCAAACGAGGAATTGCTTGCGATGGAGAGCATAGCGGTCTCGACTCCCGATGCCGGCAAAGGCGTTGTGGAACTGTCCTCGCCATCTTCATCGTGTATTCGAGCCGCGACCAGCAGTTGCCGTCGTCGTTCCATCGCCCCCGGCCTCATATCCGGGCTGACCGCGCGTATCCACGAGCAGCATGGCCACGACCACCCAGAGGGCGACCGTCGTGACCACGAGGATCGTCGTAGAATCACCGGTACTGATGACGTCGAGTGGAAGCGGGACGAGGGTGCTGTTGGCCGTGTTGAACCCAGTGTGTGAGGATGGCGAGCAGGACACTCCCAGTCTCGTTGTTAATCTACGTTAGAACGAACGCAACGCCGACAATGTTCAGGATTCGGACCACGGTCGTTGGCGCGACCTCAACGAACGACGCCAGCCCGTGGAACGTTGTCGGACGGTTGCCAACAACGGAAGGTGACAGAACGCCCAGACAACACCGAGAATGAGCGTCGCTGGCACGGGTGCATATCGCTCCTGGAGCTTCGGGAGCGCGAACCCTCGCCAGCCGGGTTCCTCGTTCCCACCACCAATGAGTGCGATTGTGACGAACGAGACGAAGACGAGTGAGACGCGCTCAGGGAGCAGTTCAGGGTTGACGGACGCGCCGCCGACGGTGAGGCCGACGCTCGTTAGTGCGATGATTAGAAGCGGGATGGTCACCGCAGCGATGTACCACCGCGGCGCGACGCGTCAGTCGACGATCTGGCGTGACCACGCCTGAACCGAATCGCTCCCGAGCCACGTGACGACGAGGGCTGCGAGGAACGGGCCGTACCCCTGAGGATGAATCCAAGGGTTCTGATTGGCTCGGTCAGTTCTAAGAGGGGACCCAGCCACGCCACCCACGAGATGGCGTAGGCGAACGCGAAAAACGCCGCAACCGGATGGGCATCGACACGCTCGCGAATCTGCTGTCTCATTGTGCGATACTCCGAGGGACGATTATTGCTTCTGGTATCGTGTTCTTTGGATAGATTTTATACCGGCAGAATGCCGAGCAAGGACAGTTGCCAGGCGAACAGAAGCGCGAGTGCCGTCACCACCGAATAATGCAGTCGAGCGGGCCGGCTCCAGTAACTATCGCGCCATGCGAAGCCCGTTACCACGATGGCCCCGACTGTACCGGCGAGGGCGACGTACCGAAGGACCTTCCCGGCCTGGAGCGCCAACGACGGCGAGGCGGCTTCAGCGTTGAAATTGATCCAGGCGAACAGGAAGATCACCAATACGACCAGCCAGAGCAGACTCATCGTTCCCAGAACCCACTGGGCTGCCCGCTCATGGTCGCTCGGAATGTCACTCCCTCGCCAGCGTCGCCACACCGGCCCGCCGAGCCATAGCAAAAGGACAGAGAGGAAGGCCACGATGCCTGCTCCGAGGACGGACTGGAGCACGGTGAGACTCTCGTACCACGGGACGCGCTCGTACGTAGCCGGCCCGAATGAGTGTCGGAACAGGTGGGTCGCACGCCCGTTCTTGTCGAACTGGAAGACCAGCAGATCGCCCCCGCCGACCTCCTCGTAGACGCCGGGTCGCCGTTCGACCCACCGACGAGTTTCTTCCCCCAGGGAAGCGGTCGTCAAATATCCCTCGTCGGTGGCTCTGACGCTGTAGGTCCGCGTCATCACGCCGAGGACACGCTCCCAAGAGGACTCCGAAATGGTTAGCGAGCGGTAGTCACCAGTCAGTTCGCGCGCCCGTTCGGCGGCACCAGCCGGTGGTTCCACGACGGGAGTGTCCGACCGCGGGTAGTACCGATCCGTGAATGCCTGGAGGAGTTCGAACCGAGCGGGGCCGCCGCCGGGACTGTTGTAGACGACGAAAATCCCTGTATCACGCTCGGGATAGAGCGCCAGCAGACTCTTGAATCGCGGTGTGTCGCCCCAGTGACCGACGATCGTCTCGCCGTTGCGGTCCATCTCAATGAACCCGTAAGCCATCCCGTTGAGTTCCGGCACCTCCTCGGACTTCGTGAAGTGCCGCCGGTGCATATCGCGGGCCGTCGCGGCCTTCAGGATCTGCTCCGAGTTGTAAGAACCTTCGTTCAGGTGTGCGATCATGAAACGGCTCATGTCGGTCGTAGTCGTGCGGAGCGATCCGCCTTCGGGCGGAAGCGTCCAGATAACCGGTTTATGGGATTGGTACTCGCCGTTCTGGTGGGTATATCCGATGGCCCGGCGTGACTCCAGTCGGTCGGGGAGTGGCTGGGCGTACGTCGTATCGGTCATACCAAGCGGAATAAAAATACGGTCGTCGACCAACTCACTAAAACTCGCGTCGGACTGCTCGGCAAGGGCGTGTCCGGCCAGCGCCGTCCCGTAGTTCGAGTAAGCGACGAACTGGCCCGGCGGCCTGACCCGCGACGGCTGGTGATCGGTGAGAATCTCCTCCATCGGACGTATCTCGTCGGGGTCGTCAGCGACCATTCCCGAGAAAGTGTCCTCGAATCCCGCCGAGTGCGTACCGAGGTCTTCGAGCGTAACGGGCTGGGCGTAGGTGTCCGGCACCGTGACCGTAGAGTCAGCCAGGTACTCGTTGACATCGCGGTCGAGTTCGAGTTGCCCGTCTTCGACGCCTTGCATCACGGCGGTCCATGTCACGAGCTTGCCGGTCGAGCCGATACTGAAGACGGTCTCGTTCGCGACGACCGGTCGCTGGGATTCGAGTTCCGCGTACCCGTAGCCCTTCGCAAGGACCACCTCCCCGTCGTTGACGATTACCACGGCCGCACCCGGGACGTGGTACTCCTCCAACTGGCGGGCCATCGTCTTGTCAAGCCATGCCTCGGTCTCCGTTCGATTTGTCAGTTCGCTCTGGTCAGAAAGGGTATCAGCTGAGCGGACGGCGGGAGCTGCTGTCGTTCCGATCGGTGTGCTCACGAGAGCGACGATCAGGGCAACTACGACGATGGATTGAATGTATCGATATTGCATGGTATTTCCCGTTTCAAGGGCTACTTCGAGTGTGACCCCTGAATCGGACCGTGGCGAAACCTGATTGGCCGCAGTGGCCGGTTACCAAATCACGCTGACTCGCGTCATGCCGGCTCCTGGACGTCGTCTAATCGGTCGCTCATTCCCAACAGGTATCCGCCGAAGGCGACCAGCCAGAGCATCACTGGGTAGATTATCATCCGCTCTGTCCCACCGTGACTGATGGGGCCAAATGCCGCAGTGTTACCCCCATCGCCGAGGGCCATCAGCACGACGAAGACGAGGCCGAGCCCGCCGGCGAGGATGGACAGTACTCGCATGACGCCACTGAGGCGGGTCGCGCTCCCGATGGCCTGCACGTTGAAGAACACGAACGCGAGCAGCGCGGCGAGTCCGTGGAGGCCGCCGGTGTCAAGTGGGAAGAGGCCAGCACCGATCGCACCGAGGCCCGCCAGTGCGAAGATGGCCAGCAACCAACGTTTGCCGTGGGTTCTATAGAAGAAGTACCCGCCGAGAAGGTTGAAAATACCGACGACGACCAGTGAGATGTTGAACAGGAGCGCCGTCTCCGGGAATACACCGAGGTCACTGATGGCAGCCGCGCCGAAGTCGTAGCCAGGGACCATCGCCGCCCCGAGCATGATGACGGTCATGAACTGTGCAGCGAGTGCGAAGAAGAATACACCCGCCAGTTTTTGCGTCTCGACCGTGAACCCACGAATCGAGAAGGCTCTTCCGTCGTAGGATTTGAATTGCGTCATATCTCGGTCACCTACACACTAATTGGTTTGACGAGAGCTTAAACTAGAAGGGCGCTTTTCACCGCCTCAGATGATCGATTCGCAGAGGTCGCAGTATGAGTGGCGATATCACCGAACGAAAAGCCAGGCAACGAGTCCAACGGAATGTTCGGCGAACTCGGGCGCATTCGAGAACTGCTGAAGCAGGGATGTACGGCGTAGCAGCACGGTTTTTCCGTGTCCTCTTGGATGCGATGTACCCGTATTATTCCGATGACAGGAGGTAGTACAGTAGGGCTATCACGACCATGACGGCAACCGACCGATTGGAAACCCTGGCACAGTCGATTACTCCGTGGGGGTTCCCCGTCCTCTATCTCGGGTGGGCTTACCTGTTCTGGGCCCCCATTTTCGGCTCGGGAACCTCCGTCTGGGAGGGGACGAACCTCCTGCTCTTCCTCATCGGCGGCGCGAGCCCGCTGCTCGCCGGCCTCACGATGGGCTGGCTCACGGGTGGGACAGAGCGCGTTCGTGACCTTGGTCGTCGGCTCGTAGACGTTGGACGAATATCTGCGAGATGGTGGCTCGTCATCCTCGTGTTCTGGCCGCTTTTCAATCTCTTCACCGCAGGGGCTGCAATCGCACTTGGCGTCACAGATCGGCCGATCAGCGTCGTCTGGGCAATCCTGACTGATCCTGCGACGCTCGGGTTCATGCTGGCACTTGGCCTGCTGTTTCCTGCAATCGAGGAAATTGGACTCCGGGGCTACTATCTCGACCGGCTCCAGGAGCGGTTCAGTCCAGTCGTCGCCGGGATACTCAACGGAAGTACTTGGGCCGCTTGGCACGCGGCGTTCGTCTTCTTTCCGGGCTACTACGCGAACACCAGTTACGACCCAGCGCTCTGGTGGTGGATGCCGAGTATCGTCCTGCACACGCTAATTTTCGTCTGGATCTACAACAACACGGAACGGAGTATTCTCGCTGTCCTCCTGATCCACTCGCTGATGAACCTCACCGGTGAGTTTCTCGGTCTCGCCGACGATATGTTCCCATTTCAGCTTCCCGCCCTCGTGCTCGTTGTCACCGCTCTCGTCGTCAGCGGCCAACTGTCCCGTGCATCTGTAGCACCCAAACCGTCACCAGTAGGGGAGTAACAGGAATCCATACGACCGAGATTCTAACTCCAGAGCCGCCGAGATCCAAATCTCAAAACTCTCATCGAGGAGTCCTTCGAGTCAACAAGACGCTCGCACTCAACCCCTCTCTCAAACTCAGTAAACCGACAGCGTCTGTTGGTCTTCAAGAATCTTTGAGTTTCAGAATTTACAAAATATCGAGATAATAACAATCCTTTTCTTAATGGACCCTGGAAGTCGGCTACGAGCATGACACTCATAAAAACAGGTTATCAATTTCGCGGAGTGCGGGTGAGGTAAGATGACTGGTGAGGTCCAACAGTCCGGAGTCCGGTCGTGGATAGACCGCCACCGCCTCGTCGCCTTCCTGCTGATTACCTACTCGTTCACGTGGATGATTCAGGGAATCGTTGCGGCCATGGGGCTTGAGGCGTCGTGGACACAGTCGATTCTCATCGGCTTCGGCGGGTTCGGGCCACCCGTCGGAGCCGCCGTCGTCATCTGGGCCAGCGGTGGCGACCTCCGCAAGTGGATCGGGCAGTTCTTCAAATGGCGTATCGGTGCTAAGTGGTGGGTGATCGTGCTCGGACTGCCCTTCATACTGCTTGGCTCGGGAGTCATCCTGTTCGTAGCGCTCGGCGGCCCCATCGACTTGAACTCGTTCCCGTTCCCGGGGATTTATCTCTTCGTGCTGGTCTGGGGAACCATATGGGGCGGCGGCCAGGAGGACCTCGGCTGGCGCGGCTTTATGCTCCCACTCCTCCAGGACAAGTACAGTGCACTGGTCTCCAGTCTCATCGTCGGCGTCTCCTGGGCCGCCTGGCACCTCCCACTGTTCCTCAACGCGGCCACGACCCAAGGCGCGTGGCCGCTCTCCCAGCAGCTGATCTGGGTCGTCTCGATCCTCTCCGGCGCGATCATCTGGACCTGGATGTACAACAGTACTGGTAGCGTCCTGGCTGTCGCCGTGGTTCACGCCGGCATCAACGGAATGGGCATCTTCCATCCCGCTGACGTGGAAGCATTGGCTCCCGGCGGAGTCCCGGACATGGCATTGAACCTCCTCGCCGAGGTGACTGGCGCCGTCCCGCTCCTCCTGTTCGCGGTTCTTCTCGTGGTCGTTTACGGGGGGGAACGGCTCGCAGATGGCGAGATTCCCGGGCCCGAAGTTGTTGGCCTCGATTGACGCTATTAGGACATCTCACCTTCTCGGTGGGTGGGTATCGGATCAACACTACAGGCTCTCGTTTGACTGTCAAACGAATCTACCTCTGAGGCATGAGGCGGCCGAAATCGCCCGTTCAAACCACTGAATCTAGCAACTAATCTATAGGTCTGCGCTCCCTGTGCAAAGATACAGCGCGCGTATCTTACATGGCGAGACGACACGATGCTCGCAGTCTCCGCATCCGCTTAATTAGCGCAGGGCCTCAATCAAAGCACGTTGCGTAAGGACGAAAATGGTCCTGCGAACAGAGAGAACGGCAGTTTGTCTGTGATTTCAGTAGAGGCCGACGCGACCACTTCCTGAGAAACCCTATAAGGCCAGTCACGTTGTTGAATTGTCGCTTAAGAGCATGGCCGTGGAAACGAGCAGTATCGGGATCGAGCCTAGTAAAATGTAGATGTGAAAAGCGGTGTCCTCGAACGTCGCTAGCATCTTCTCGCTGGCTGCATCTGGCAGATGAACGCCGAATAGCTCCGAATCGTAGGTCTCAAGCTTAGTATTATGTATTTAGCGACACCTATGGTTGGATAATGCGCGAAACTGAAAGCCGAAAAATCGGCAGTACGTCGGTGGAAGTTGGAAATCCTTGGGTATTCTTCGCTGTGACGTATGCCATTACTTGGACCGTCTTACTGTTGGCGATAGTGTTGGGTATCAATTTTCAGACCGCTGAAGGAGTTGTGGTGCAATTATTGGGCCTGATCGGCCCTAGTGCTGCCGGTATCGGATTTGTCTACCTTGTCTACGACGAGGAGGGGAGGGCAGATTTCTGGAATCGCATCAAGGAGGTTAGCAGAATCGGCGTGGGATGGGTCCTCGTTATCCTTCTGGTCCCAATCGTCGTGACTGTCGTGGCAGGAATCGCGGATTTCCTCCTGGAAGGCCCAGGTGTAACATGGGGCGAAGTGGTCCAAGAGACGAGTGTTAATCCCTTGGCAATTCTACCAGCACTTTTCATTGCGACACTCCCACCGATCTTGGAAGAATTGGGATGGCGTGGCTACGCATTAGACCGTCTTCAGATGGATTGGTCGGCATTAAGTGCCAGTTTGATTCTAGGCGTGGTTTGGGCGGGCTGGCACCTCCCCTTGTTCTTCATCGAAGGTTCGTTTCACCGTGAGGTGGTTGGATTCGCAACAGTAGGATTCTGGCTGTTCATGATTGGCATCGTCGCGCTCTCGGTTGTCTTCACCTGGGTGTACAATCACATCTCGCGGAGCATTCTCGGCATAATCATCTTACACGGATGGGTGAATTTTGTGTCTACGACTATTGAGGTTGCAGACGAATTTTTCTACCCCGTCTGGGTGCTTCTTGCCTTCCTCGTCGTGGGAATTTGGGGACCGAAAACCCTGACAAAGCGTGATACCGTTCCAAAGCCGCCATAGAGTGCGGATTAACAACTTAGAAGTACGGCATGACCAAAAGGAATTCAGTTGACCGTCAATAGCGAACGATTCGACCGGGCCGCCTTCTATATGCAATCGCTGTATGGGTAGGACTGGCGGTCCTCGCAATACTCAATGCAGTGATTCGAGAGGGATTAATTTCTCCGGTTGTCGGCGATTACTTGGGACACGTCACGAGCACGATTACGTTCGTCTCGGGCCTGTTCGTGGTGTCACACTTCTACTTCGGTCAGTACATCCACCACTCGGTCAGGGAACTCGTTGCCATCGGAGTCATGTAGCCGGCAATGACGATACTCTTCGAGTTCGGGTTCGGCCGCTACCTGATGGGCAACTCTTGGGATGCGCTCACAGCTGATTATAATCTGCTCAGGGGTCGCGGGTGGTCGTTAGTTCTACTCTCCATGCCTAATTAGTGATCGGCTTACGTCTCGGTGTTCCAGTCCGGGCTGACTCGGTAATCGTAGAGGTGGACGCCGGTCGCTACAACGACGAGCAGTACGACCGCCCACGTGATAACCGCGTGTGATCCGTTCAGCGTGACGAGCGTGCTCCAGTCGATGGCCTCACCGACGAGGACGACGTCCAGATCGAGCGGAACCTGTCCGGTCGTCGCGTTGTCGGTTCCGTGCATCAGCATGGCCAACAGAACGCTCCCGTTCGATCCGTTGAAGACCCACCCGAGGAGCACGGAGAACGCGATAATCCCGACGAAGTAGGCAACGATGAGCTCGAGCGGCCAGTCTGCGCGGAACCCGCCAGGAATGAACTGAGGTAGATGCCATAGCCCCCAGAATACACCGATGATGAGGGCCGCGGACAACCCGCCATACCGCTCTTGCAATTCGGGCTGAGCGAATCCTCGCCACCCGAACTCCTCCTGTCCACCGCCGATGAACGTCCCGAGAATGATCCCGATGACGATCGTAATCGGATCGAAATCGAAGGCCGCCCAGTCGATTGGACCGCCGAGCGCCCACGAGACGGCTCCGGCCGCGTACGTGATGGCGAATGGGATCAGGATCGCGGCGGCATACCATTTCGGATGGATGCGCCAGGAAAAGACGTCGCTGAGCCACTTCCTGACACTCTCGCCACTCGCCCACAGGACAATTGCAGCAGCAACTCCCGGTGAAAGCGGGCTGAGGAATCCTTCGATGAACCATCTCCCCCACGATGGATCCATTTCGAGGAGTTTCGGGATGGCATCGAGCGTCCACGAAAGCGTGTACGTCAGCACGAAGAACGACGTAATTCGGTACTGTCCGATTCGTTTGGTGATTAGCGATGCCATGGCTCCTTAGACGCCTCCAATGAGAGAAGTCGCTTTCTTCGTTGGGCGGGAGATCTCCGTGTGTTCATTGGTCATCATCGTGGTTGGTCTGTAGTGTTTGGACAGTTGGCGCTACAGATCTGCAATGTTGAACTGGTAGTACCCGATGAGGAACGGAACGACGAGCCAGAGTGCGAGAACCACGATTCCCACTTCCGGGGTCAGGTAGAACGGATCCGGCTCAGCTGCAGCTACTTCCACTCCGACACCCGTCTGGGTGGGTACTGCACCGGCCGCCTCTGCGATCCTAGGCAAGAGAGCGACGACCGTCGAGAGATACGCCGAAGACGGCGGCACCTGACCGATGAGGAAGACCCACTCGGGCATCGTAGACGGGAGGCTGAACCCGTTGACGACGTAGACGAGCGCCATCGGTACGACGTCCCAGAATAGCTCAAAGACGACGAAGAACCCGAGTGCAAATGTAGTTGCACGTGAGGTAGACCCAGTCGTCGCCGAAAGCCCCACCATGATCCCCGCGTAAACCGCCGCAAAGCCGAGTGTTACGAGAATGAATACTAGCGTCGAAAGGGGGTCAAGTATCCCGAGCAATACAGAGCCGAATCCGACCCCAGCGAGGAGGCCGACGCCGAGACCGAACATAAGGACGGCTGCCCGACCGACGACCTTCCCGGTGAAGACGTTCAGCCGGTTGGTCGGTAATGAGAGTAACAGCTTGATACTCCCGAGTTCGCGTTCGCCCGCGAGGGACTTGTAACAGACCACGATCGCCGCAAGGGGGACGAACAGTCCGGTGAGACCGACTGTGAAGAAGACGAGACCAGCGAACGTCGCCCCTGCCGATTCACCGAACATCTCAGGAATCTCAACGTACGCATACGTCGAAATGAGAGAAAAAAGGACGAACACTG
This sequence comes from Halorussus lipolyticus, assembly GCF_029338375.1. Taxonomy (NCBI): domain Archaea; kingdom Methanobacteriati; phylum Methanobacteriota; class Halobacteria; order Halobacteriales; family Haladaptataceae; genus Halorussus; species Halorussus lipolyticus. The sequence goes on from NZ_CP119808.1 coordinate 27,714, forward strand.
CCACGAGCGCCCAGAGCGCCCGTGACTGGACGGCGTCTCGGAAGTCCTTCTTTGCAATCGCCAGCCACGTCATTTCCTGACCTCCTGTTCGTCCCCGGTGTAACGAACGAACAGATCTTCGAGCGAGGACTCGACAACCGAGAAATCCTGAACCGACGTGACGTCGGCGTCGATTGTTCGCAGGACGGCGAACTTTGAGGCACCATCCACGATAACCCGGAGCCGGGCGTCGTCAATCGATGCACTCCCAACACCGTCAAGTTTGGCGACTCGCTCGACGGTAGACTCGTCGAGTTTGGAGACGGACACGTACAGAACTTCACCTGTTTCGGTCGCGTCGCGGAGACCATCGATGGTATCGACGGCGACGAGCTGGCCGCGATTGATGATCGCTACGCGGTCGCAAACTGCCTCAACCTGCTCCATCACGTGGCTGGAGAAGAACACCGTCGTTCCTCGGTCGTTCTCTTCTCTGATGATCTCCCGCATCTCGCGGGCACCGTTCGGATCCAGTCCGGTAGACGGCTCGTCAAGAACGAGCAAATCTGGATCACCAACGAGCGCCATAGCGAGGACCAGCCGCTGCCGCATCCCCTTCGAGTACCCGCCCGCTTTCCGGTCGGCGGCGTCGGCGATGCGAACCCGTTCGAGGAGCGCGTTCACGTCCTCGTCCGCGTCTTTAATCTCCAAGACGAACTCCAGATGTTGCCGACCGGTAAGTCGATCGTAGACGTGATACGCGTCGGGAAGGACTCCCGTCCGTCGCCGGACCGCCTCTCCCTCAGTCTGGGCATCGTGGCCGAGTACCGTCACAGTCCCATCGGTTGGCCGGATAAAGTCGAGCAAGATGTCGATGGTGGTTGATTTTCCCGCGCCGTTCGGGCCGAGAAACCCGAATATCTCTCCTTCTTTGACCCGGAGTGTAAAGTCATCGACGGCAACGACGTCCCCGAACCGTTTGGTGAGACCGTTGATCTCAATTGCGGTCATTGATGCACCTCAAAGCGAACCTGTCGTCGCCTGTTGTCCGTATTGAATTATCCATAGAGGCACTCAACGTCGTTATAGGGATAAGTATTATTGTTCTGCTGACATTTTGTCAGAGGTACAACTCAAAGAAGTTTGAGACAGACGGCGAGGATCCACGCGATCTGATGCCGATTTATGGAAATACAGGCGGATGGCAGTTACGAGGATATGATCAGTCCTGAATCCACGATTCGAGTGTGACCGTTGCAGTATCGTCCATTCTGAGGGACAGAACCTCTTCTTCCAAGGTAATCGTGAAGTCGGCTACGAACGGCTCCATAGAGACGATGTTTGTGGCAAACACGTCGGACGTAGTGTACTCGTACAGCTCCCACAGGGGGATATCGAGTACGGAGATCCCATGTTCCCAGAACAGATAGAGAACTGCGGGATGAAACGCAACCGGTAGTTCGACCGGCATGCTGACCAGATGTTGACATTCGCGACACGAGCTATTGTGGATGTACTGTACGCTTTCACCGTGTTCGTACTGATCGACTTCTGTATCGACAGGTCCGAAGCACTCCGGACAAACACCTCCTCGGAGCTGAATATACATACTCCATATGCGGTAGCCGAAACTCTCGTAAATCTCTGTAGGGGCCCGGTTACGCGTTTGGCTCTGGGGAGAGGAAAGGGTGATGAGAATCGCGTCACACGACATGCATCGAATACGAAACAGGTCAGCGTCGAGAGTCGCCAGTAGAGACGTCTCGTCGCAGAACAAACAAGCGCCAGCAATCTCTCGGTCCTCTAACGCTGATGTACTTTCGTACACTCCAGAGCGGATAACACGAACAATCCTTGTTCCACTATCCGTCAAGCGATATCCGTTCGGAGTTTCAGTGACGAACTGCCCGACGAGTTGATCTAGATGATACGAGAATTGCGACGAGCTGTCTATGCCAACTGCATCATATAGTTCCGTGAATGTCATTGTGTGATGCGGTTCGTGATGTTCTCGCACCACTTCACTCAAGGCAAGTAAAATCCGCAACCGTTGAGAGTTTCCAAGCGAGCTAATGGCATCTACGACTCTCGGATCGATTTGATCGCTCTGATGTGGTGCCATATCTCTACAGCCACACTCCAAGTGGATAAGGACACCCGCCTCTGGCAAGTTCTTTCTCATGTAAATATTATCTCAACTGTTCGGCCGTGGTGAACCCATTCACTACCCTCCGAGCTTCTCGGTTTCTCAAACTCGCTATCAAATCAGGATACCTAGTACAGCACTAAGTTCATACCGCTTGGACGACTTTCTTCCGGTATGAGCCTTGAAGAGACGGTCGATTACCTCGCCGAGGAACTTGACCTTGAGCGAAGTGACCATGTCCGAGAGGTCGGTCAGTCGGTCGCCGACCTCCGCGACTGATCAAAACAGTTCTCTGAAATCCCGTTCGACGAGTCCAGACTCCAGATAGTCGATGAACTTCTGCTTTGTTGGCCCTACTGTATCGAGAAGATCCGCTCGCTCTGCACGCTCAAAGACTGCGCGAGCAAACTTCGTACAGTGGTCTTCATGCCGAGTAGCGTACACTGAAAGAGCGTCACGCCAGTGCATATCTAACTCAAACTCAGCTAATTGAATCTGAATCCCGTCTTTCCGCTCTACAAGATCGATGCCCAGCTCTTCTAGCTCTATGAGATATATGCCCAACCGGCGGCGTTCCGGTCCTACCGCGGCGTCCTCGCTCTGGCAGTAATACTTGAGTTTCCTGAACTAGTGGTCAGAGCGACACCGGCCGCAGGTGGTCGTCTCGGGCATTCGGTTGACGATGAAGACGTACTGGCAGTCGAGACAGTGGCTGTTTGGCGTGTCATACGGTGGGCGTCGTGGCAGGTGAGGATACGGTTCCGAGGCGAACTCTTGGAGTGAGAGTAGATTTTGGGTGTTAGCGGGGGATAAGCGTCTCGGAGGGTCGGTATCTCGAAAGAGGGAGTGAGTAGGTTTGGAGTGTTCAAGCGGTACTCGTGGTGTGGTTACATAGTGAGAGTACATTTGGAGTGTTCGTTGCTAGGAGACGGTGTTTATGAACTACCCTATCCTACTCACTCGCCGCTGACGTAGCTCGTTCCTTGAGGGGAGGGTTCCTGATTCGCAACGAGGTGAACCAAGGCCAGAGCGGCGGCAGGTCGTATACTCACGAACTCAACATGGATCCGAGCGTCGTGTTCGAAGCGCGCAACGAACTCGACAAACAAGGCGAAGTCTGACCGTTCGGATTCGGCGGCTATTATACGCTGAACAGGCTCAATACCACGCCCGATATAACGTTCAACGACCGCATCAGGCACTCGATGAACGAACGCCAGTCGAGGAGGTAAACTAGACAGTTTCCCCGTCAGGAACGAATCAATCTTCTGTCTCGCTGAGTTCTTCGTACTCGACGTCGCCAGCGAGAACTTGCTCGCCGAGTTCAGTAATCCGGTACGCAGGTTCCTCGCCATGACGCTCAGCAAGATCGTGATCAACAAAGATTGGACAGCGCTGGGAAATCCATTGTCGGCTGAAGTCCGTATTGATTTCGAGGTTCTTTGCTGTGTGCCAGCCCTCATACTTCCCTAGTTCTTCGAGAATGTATGGGTCAGCCGGTACCGCCCAATTAACTTCTCGATACATGTGGATAGTTTCACTCTCATCCGAACAGATGTATATACTTACCGATTGGTTCCCTAGACCTCCTATAGAATACTAGAACATACAAATAGACACCAAGAAATACGTTCGTATGTTCAGATTCATATACCCCGTCTGTCTGTGGTAAAACTGAACGCTGATTCCACGTCCCCGCGATACCCCCGCAATCAATCGGGTGGTGGAACAGCCAACCACAGCCACGTATGCAACAATCAGATACCGACTCCCTGCAAGAAAAGCCGAAGACCACGATACGGAGTACTGTTGGTCTAAAACTCCCCTTCACCATCGCAGTACTCTCGCTCATAGTAGTTGAGCCAGCGCTCGCTCAACAAACGACCCAAGATGCAGTAACCTCTCAGAGCGCGGTCTGCAGTGCTGACAACCTCCCTGGAATGATTGAGGGGTTCTTCCAGCTGACAACCGGGCTGGGCATCGTCGGTCTCGCCGTCGTCTGGCAGGCCGACTCCCTCATCGAGATGTTCACCCTCAATCCCGAGCAGAAGAAGGCCCTCAAGCGCCACAAACGCTCAGCGATGAAGTCCACCATTGTCCTCGTCGTCCTCGGCCCACTCTACACAGTCGCCGGATCGATGATGGGCCTCCCGCTGGCACAGTGTGTCGACCTCGTCCCCTGGTAAGCCACTTCACGACCTCCATTGCGAGCCCTCATGGAACAACGAGAACGCTCCATACTCATGGCCGTCCTGTTCATGACGAGCTTAGTCACAGGTATCGTCACAGCAATCCCACCGCGGCCGGGGACGGAAGGAAATGGACTCACCGAGAACGAGTCGGCGACACTTTGGTCGCGCGACGCGGATAATTACATCAGTCAAGAGGAGTACCGCCAACGCTACGGTGACGAGCGGACGTCAATCCACCAGCTCGCAAACGGAACGGACATCACGTTCAAGCGGCCGCCCGCAACTGCTGCAACGTGGACTCGAAACGACTTCGAGGACCTCGAAGCCGGAGGTTCAGATACGTCTGTGCATCCGCCTCACGCATCGCTTGACGACGGTGTGTTCATCGAGGATGCCCATGCGACTGTGTTCGCGCTTCAACCGTCGACCCGTGGCCACCTCGAATCCGGTGACACCCCACTCTACATTGCCCCGAATGGGACGATGCGCGGACTCGTCGATTATCGCGTCCGCGTGCCGAACGGGAGTTCCTCCGAGAACAGGACCGTCGAGTGGTCGCTCACGGAACACGACATCGAGGAAGTACGCCTGAAGAAAGACGAGGAGACCATCGCGAGGACCGGTGGGTCGCACACGCCGGCCATCGACTACCAGATAGATGATGACTGGAGCGCGGCCCTCACACTCGAAGCGGAGATTCACGTTCGGTTGAAGAAGACGATACGGACCGACGTGGTCAACGGAACTGACGTTGACATCGTCTACCGTGAGGAGACGCGAAACGTCTCGGACTCGACCGACGTTGAGATCTACGACCTCTCTGCGTCCCCCTACTACGCTGAGTACCCCAATGGCGATGCTGGCGTGGCTATCTTCCAGTCTCGGCCGTGGCAAGGGTACACGCTCACCGACGAGGGGAACGCGAGCGTGCGTGGTGTCTGGCGGTTCTACACCGCCCGCAACACAAACTGGGATACGCTCGTCAAATCGAATCGGACAGACAGCGCCGAAGTCGAGTCCGATGCTATCCCCGTGTATGTCCACGCGTATCCATCCCGGATCGGACCGCGTGCTGAACCCGTCCGGGACGGCCCGGAGATCATCGACACGTGGGGAACTGACCGACCTTCCCCGGCGGGAACCATCGGTGAGAACGTCACCATCGAGGTCGTCAATCAGTCCTACGAGACGACGTACGGTGTGGGTGTCCGTGCTGAGGCCGTTGACAGAGAGGCACTTCACGTTGCAGGCATCGTTCGCGGCGTGAACGCATCCATTGTCGAACCCAACGCCGGTTCCGAACGACAGCTTCGGCGTAGTAACCTCTCCGTCGAAGTACTCCAGCAAAACCAGTCGCAGGCTACAGTCCGAATCGAACTGCGTGACAACCAGACTGGCGCACCCATCGTCCTCAACGATAGTGCCCGTCGATTCCCCATTGGCGGCAATCAACGTAATGGCTACATCACCATCGCCGATCGGAAGGTCGAAACCAACTCCTCTGGAGTAGCCATCCTGACCATTACTGAGCCCGGTATCTACAGGGCCCGGTATCATCCTGGGTCGTGGCTCGGACATCGCCCGGCCTACGTGAGTGATACGGCGACCGCCCGGTGGCATCCACTCGGAACCATCGATGGCTGGTTCGCGTTCATTTTCGAGGTCGGCTGGCAGTTCATCCCCTTCTTCGTGATGTTCTACGCGGGACACCGCCTCCTCCGAATGCTCGGTCCAGAAGACATCTTCCAACGAAACTCATGACCCGAGATCATCCACACATCAGTCGAAGAAACGCCCTCCGAACAGTCACAGGCGCTACGCTTGTGAGCGTAGCTGGCTGTCTGGACAACAGCGGAAACTCCGGAACTCCCGGTGTCGAGACAACCTCTCCAGAAAGTCAGGGACCATTCAAGCGAGTCGCCGTCGATGGAACGACGCTCGTCGTCGAACTCTCGACAGAAGCCGACGTTGACCAAGTCAACCTCATCCCGCCTAATGGAGAGCTATTCGGAAAGCGTGATGTGGCCGCAGGGGTCCAACAAGTCTCGTTCGAGGTCGGAACTGCTTACGAGCCAGGAGAGTACCAGGTCGTCGCTCTGAAAGGTGAGGAGACAGTCGTAGAGAGCACGACGGATATCGTACCGGAGGTTCAGATTCAGGACGTTGGACTCTACCGGAATAATCCTGACAAGCCGTGGGACGAGGTCTACGGTGACACGGAAACAGACCGGTTGAAGAACGGTGAGGCGTTCGTCACTATAACAAACTCCGGGACAGGCCCAGATGCGGTTGTTGAACTGGTGTTTTCCGGAGATGTTCCAAATCCCATTGAAGAACCCCAAGGAAGTGGGATGTACGAAACTGAACAGGTGGTTGTTGCCCCTGGAGAGACAGTAGACCTCTTCAGCAACTCGTTCCCCTTTGGGTCAGAGTCTGAGAAAGGAACGGGGTGTTCCCCTGACGGCAATAGTGGACAATTCACAGTTCTCGTCAAGACGAGAGCTAGTGGGAATGAGGTCACGAAAGTGTTCGATGTGGAGTACTCTGGATCTAATGAGATGAGTGATTGTGAAGTCACGATCACGGAGGCCTGACGATGGTGGACCTGATAGATGTCGTACTGGAAGGGTTCAAGGACGTCGTTGAGTGGGTTATTGGTCTATTCATGGACGGACTCCGGTCAGGGTATCAGACTCTGACCGAGGAGATGTTTGGAACACCAACACCACAGACAGATGGAACGTTCATCTTCGGTGAGCCAAGTAATGCACCGTGGCCAGCGATTCAAGATGGACTCGTCGGTGGCGAAATTATGCTCATTGCTCTGCTACTGCTCGTAATGAACGTACAGGGCCGTCATACTATTCGAATATTCAACGTGGGTAGTGCCTACGAAGCCCGAAAAACCAAGAAAACGGCATGGGTCGGTGCATTCCTGATAATCACGTGGTACTGGATTGGTGCTATTACGTTGTTTCTGGTTGATGGATTCACTATCGCCTTGATGCCTGACCTCTCCTCAGTAGCTGCAGCAATGCTACAGTTCCTGGGTGTATCCATCACCAACCCTGGTCTGGGCCTATTATTCGCCTTCTTTGGTGGAGTTTCGATGTGGGCTTTGGAGGCCCTATTTTACATTCGTATGATCTTACTCTACGTCTACCTGTACGGAATGCCGATTGCGTTCGCCCTCGCCTATGGAAATATCCCCATTATTTCGGATATCGCAATGGGATTCACCAAACGATTCGTTCCCCTAGCTGTCCTGCCACTCCCAACAGCAATGGTTCTCAAAGGATACGACCTCATATACGCTGGAGACTCGCTAACGCCAGGTACAGCATTTCTCAAGTACCTTGTCGCTGCGTCCCTACCGTTCGTCGCCCTCTATGTGACCTGGAAGACGTTCAAGTACGCGACTCCGCTGACTGCAAAGGTCGTGGGAGGTGCGACGAAAGGTGCTGCTCTTATCGGCGGTGTCGCAGCCGGTGCGTATGTCGGCGGCGCTGGTGTGGCGACGACCGCAGCGCGCTGGGGGCCGAAAGCAGCAGCCGGTCAAGCCATAGCACAGAAAGCTGCCGATCGAGGCGGGCACGGAAGCAAGGATGGGGGTACACCGTCGTACCGTCGGACAGAGAATGACCCGAGCGGGTCTACAGCAGATGTATCGAGTGACAAACGCGGAATGGAGTATGATCGAGGTATTCACTAATGTCGACAGACCCAGACGCGGCAGCGCGGCGCATCATGAACCAGTTCGGCGAAGAGAGCCGTATTCCCTACCTCAACATTGAGGAAGGAGATGTTGGCGTACTCATTGCTCTCCCGATTATCGGCCTGTTCATTGCTGGCCTCACTGGAATCGAATCACTCTCCCTCCCGTTCGTAGCGGGCGGATTCGGGTTCGGTGTTGCAGTCATCTACGTCTCTCCTGACCACCTGAATGCATGGACGTGGACGAAGGACGTCTACCGCTACGCCAAGCGTCCGCGAGTTACGTTCAGTGCTCCAGAGGAAGCAGACAGTAGTACAAACGAGACAGAGCGAAACGACGGCGGGCTCGCGAACTACACGCCGTTCAAACCGGACGAGCGAACGCAAGACCTCACGAACGTCAAGCGAGCGTGGCCGGGCGCGGGTGCAATTCAGCGGTCAGACGGCACGATGGAGGCGTTCATCGAAATTGACCCAGGGAACATGGATTTCGCCATGTCCGATGACTGGGCGCAACTCCAAGAGGCGGGCGAAGAGTTCGCTAACAAGGAACTCGACTCGAAGCTCAAATTCCACGCGACAACTCGGTCATTCCCGGTGGAACAAATCACCGAGACCATCGAGGACCGACTCAGCGACGAAGACGTCAAGCAGAACCCGATCTTCCGGGAACTCCTCGAAGAGTACCGTGAGACGCGTCCCAAGGAGATGCGTGACCGAGGCATCCAGCAAGTTCGCTACTACATTGGCGTCGAGGTCACGCCGCTCGAAGTCTACGACCGATTTAGAGACGAAGGGACACCCGCCGAGAAACTGACTAAGTTCCCTATCATCGGGTTCCTGTTCAATCCCTTCGTGACGCGACGTGAGGACCTCACCGATGTCGAACGTCGCGCCCAGATGTTCGAGAAACTCGACAGCCGCGTCAACGACGTTCGCGCCGAGTTCATCCAGCAGGCGTCCGGCTGGTCTGCTCGCCGGCTCAGTACGGTCGAACTGTTCGTTCTGAACATGGATTTCTGGAACGGGCGAGAGCACGACTACGACGAAGCAGACCGCGTCGTTCGCGAGCAACCGATCATCGGCCACTCGCGCCGGGAGGACGAGACCAATGCATAACGTCGTCCTCCAGGCGGGTGGCGGGACCTTCACCCAGCTCACAGAGTGGCTTCTGAACCCAACGTCACCCGAAGGTATGGCAGTTTACTTCCTACTGGTTGTGGTCCTCGGGGTCGTCGGTAAACTCCTCTGGGACCGACACACCGCCGACGACGAACCCGAAGTCGACTTCTCGGACATCCTTGACGAGGAGACGCTTGAGGAGGGTCATGCAGAAGGCCAACTCCTCGACGACATCTCCGAATCTCACAAGACGGTCACGGCGCCGGCAGCTATCGAGTGGGAGACACGAGCCGCACGCGTTGGCGAGCAGTGGACGACGACGCTCTACATCGCTGACTACGCCGACTACCCGAACGACGGCTATCTGAGCGACCTCTTCGAGCTGACCGACGTCGAATTCGACCTCACAGCTCACATCTCGCCGAAGAACCAGCAGCGAGCGCGGAACGAACTGCAGGACATCGCTGATGACCTCCAAGTCGACGCCGACCTCGAACAGAGCGTCCGGAGTGCGTATCTACAAGAGCGAGCGAACGAAGCCGCTGCAACATACAAGGCCGTCGAGAGCGGTGCGAACGTCTTCGACCAGGGCATGTTCGTCACGGTTCGCGCCGCCGACAAGGATGACCTCAGGGACTCGGTCCAGAAGGTCAAGAGTGCTCTCCGCGACGACCCAGCGAACCTCACGCCGAAGACCGCAATCTGTCGGCAGGACCTCGCGCTGCAGTCGGTAGCCCCCATCGGAGACAACGTGTTTGGCCGCGAGTCCATCGCCCTCGGTGGCGCGGTGGGCGCACTCCTCTCGTCGCCGCATAACGCGACCATCCTCGAGGAGGGCGGAGTCGAGTTCGGGATTCACAAGGACAACCAGAGCCCCGTCGTCATCGACCCGTTCGCCCGTGACAACGGGTACGCGATGTTCACCGTCGGCGACACGGGCTCGGGGAAGTCGTTCAGTTCCAAACAGAACTTCATCCGCTCCATCGAGCAGAGCAAGGACCGCATCGGCATTATCCTTGAACCACTCAACAACTGGGCAGGCGTCTCCGAGGCCCTCGATGCGAAACGCATTACGGTCGGTGGGACGCTCGGCCTGAATCCCCTAGAGATTCGTCAGACACCCGAGCACGTCCAGCGAGCGATGGGTGAGGACGCGAGTCCGTTCAACGAGAAACTCGACGACGCGATGAGCTTCCTGACGAACTTCTTCGCACTACGCGGTATCTCGCTCGGTGACCGTCGGACGACGCTCGAACTCGGACTCAAGCGCGCCTACAAGCGCAACGACATCACCGACGATATCTCGACGCACAGCAACCTCAGCCCAACCATCCGGGATATGATGGACATCTTCGAGGACATGGTCGACGACCCCGAGGAGTTCGTCGTCCGGTCCGACGAAGAGGCTGGAAAGATCCGCGAGGACGCGACGTGGCTTCTTGACCAGCTTCGCCCCTTCGAGGACGATGGTCGCCACGCCAACCTCGGGAAGTCCTCGGAGTTCGACATCCGCGACGAGAAGGTCATCTATCTCGATCTTGCCCAGCAGGAGGGTAGCGTCGACAGCAGTACGGCGCTGACGATGCAGTTGCTCATCTCGCTCGTGTACGAGCGGGCGAAAGAGACGGACAAGGAGGTCGTGTTCTATATCGACGAGGCGCGGTACATCATGCAGGACGCCGCGAGTCTAGCGTTCCTCGAAACGGTGTTCCGACATCACCGCCACCACGACCTCTCGATTCGACTGGTTACCCAGACCGTCGACGAGTTCTTCGAACACGCCGAAGCCGAAGCTATCCTCGATCAGTGTGCCGTCAAGCAGTTCCATCGGTTGGACGGGATGGACGAGGAGTGGGCCGACGAGTTCGGCTTGAATTACGCACAGATGCGCTATGTGCAGGATGCAGTCCCCGGTAACGAGGATGCTGGGTTCTCTGAGGCGCTCGTCGGCGTCGACGGCGAGTGGCGCGGGATGAAGGTACAAGCAATGGACAAAGAAAAACAGGTTATCGACTTCGACCCGACCGAGCAACGGCGGTCCTCCCTCCCCGGCGCTGGTGAGGAAGCAGTCGATACAGCTGTCCAGCAGTTCCGTGAGGAACTGGAACAGCAGGCGACACACGGACAGTCAAAAGGGACAGAAACTGTCTCTGCGAAACCTGACGGTGGCTCAGTAGAGGGGGAGGACGATGAGTGAGTATCTCCGAGTCACGCCAACATCCGAAGGGCTTGCTCCCGAGGGAATCCCTCGGGTCCTCGAAAGTCTGCACAAACTGACGACGGCAAAGTCGACGGGTCTCGCTCAGAAGCTGAACCCACTCTACAGTGAAACACCGCCGCGGTTCGAGTTTCTCGCACTAAGTGGGGGAGCGGACGACCCTGTCGAATTCTTCTACGGTGCCGACGAGCATCTCGACACACTCGAAAAACGCCTTCGTTCGATCTATCCAAAGACGTTCGACATCGAACGCGTCGACGTCGATGTCACCGCTCGGCTTATCCAACCAGTCGAACTCACACGAGCAGAGTTCATCGAACATTATGAAGCAGGGCAACTGCAGTACGAATTTGATCAAGACGAGCAGCACGAGGTTGCGAGCGAGGACCGTGACCAAGACCAGACACCATCGACGGAGGCTTCCCCATTCGCAGATGGTGGTGCCACAGCCGATTCATCCCAGGGTCACTTCGTTGAGGTCGAGGATACCGCCCTTGAGCTTGCACCACCGAGCGCAATACCGGACGAAAAACCATTAACGACGCTCGAAAAGCCAACCGAGACGACAGGGGGGACGATACTCGCACGGCCAACTATCGACGCAGTCTCGCCAGTTGGCGTGCGCTGGTCCGGTTCAGCCACTCGGAAGAAAGACTGGATGACGTCGTTGACGCCCTTCGCCTCCGACGATGGTGACGATGCCTTGGTAGCTGTCGACCAGCCCGGCGCACCTCTGGCGTCACTCGTCGACCACCTGACTGAAGCGGCGTCACCCGTAGCGTTTCAGGTTGTGTTCCAGCGACGGGCAAGCTGGCAGTCCGACGCTGAACTCCGGAAAGAGGATCTCATCGACGGGCGAGACACCTTTTTCCAAGAGGTCGTTGGCTCCCTCCTTGAGGTCGAAGACCAGCGGAGTAATCACGACGAAAAACAGCGCAGCGAACCAGTCGCAAAGCGCATTAAGTACATCGACGCGAAGAACCCCAAGCGGTCGTTCACTGCCAATATCAGAGCAGTAGGGGTTCCGACCGAAGATGAAGCCCGCGATGAAATTGCGGCCCAGATGAACTCACTTCGTCCCGTGTTCGATCCGGTCGACGGCCCCTATTACGAAGTCGAGGGTGAACGACTCCGTGTGGACGGCTTTCGAGAAAAGACGAAGGAGAAAAACGCCCAGACAGCCCTCCAGCAATTACTTGATCGAGAGATTGCGACCGGCCGAGGCAAGACCCAACCGGATTTCGTCCTCAGCGGGGCGGAACTCGCAAACTTCGTGCTCGTCCCATCGTCCGAGCAACTCACAGTCGAGGGAACACGCGGCACTCGCGCTGAACAGCAAAGCCGAAATCCGCTTCCGTGGCCTAACCCAGATCTAGTTCAACAGTTCCAAGACGGGATGGCGATCGGGCACGCGCTCGACGAGAACGGTGAGCCGCGACCGAACCCGATCCGAATCCCCCCGGATCTCTTGACGACGCACTACGGCCGATTCGCATCGACCGGCGGCGGGAAGTCGAAAGCAATCCTCAACGACGCGCTGTCTCTCCGAGAGACAACGGGGGGACCTGTCGTCATCGTCGACCCAAAGGGGGACGGGATGTGCGAGAACTACCTGCGGTGTCACTACGAACGCTTCAACGGGTTGGACGACGTCTACCAGTTCCGTGTTCCAGAGACTCTCCCTGCGTTCTCCTTCTTCGACATCCGGCCCGCGCTCGAAGCCGGGCGTAACCGCGAGGATGCGATTCAAGACAAGGTCGACCACTTCCATGACATCATGCGGATGGTCATGGGCCGTGAGCAGTACGGGCAGGCGTTCGTCGCGAACGAGATTCTCAGCTACCTAATCAAGGCACTCTTCGACGAGGAGTACGGAAGCGACGTGTTCGGGCTGGACGACCTCTTCGACGCCGCCCTCCGGATGCAGCGCGACCAGACGATTCCCCCCGTCTCAGCCGATAACCAGAGCATCGAGGAATCGTTGACCCGCCACTTCGCTAAGGATGACCACCAGTTCCAGGTGTCGATGGACGCGGTCGGGAACCGTCTCGACAAACTCAGAGAAGACGCGCATCTTCGGCATATCTTCAGTCACGCCCCCGAGCAGAACGAGGCTGGCGAGTACGTGGATAATCACTTTGACTTCCGCGAGTTCCTCGATGAAGACGCCACCATCCTGTTCGACCTCGGAGACCTCCGCCCGGAGGCACAGCGAGCAATCACGCTGCTCCTGTTGAGTAACCTCTGGGATGCCGTCCAAGTACGCCGGCGTGACGGCCAAACCGACTATGAGAAGCTCACGAATCTCATCATCGAGGAGGCTGCCCCGGTCGCTTCCACGAAGCTCGTCTCCGAGCAACTGCTTCCACAGGGGCGGTCGTTCGGCCTGAGCATGGGGCTCGTGATGCAGTTCCCCGGGCAGGTGCGGAATCGGAGCGAGCGGGCCTACGACGAGGTGCTGAACAATATCAAGACGAAGCTCATTGGCAACATCTCGATTGAGCGCGACCTCGCGGAGTCGCTCGCTCACGAAGACCTCAGCCCGACTGACCTTCGAAACCGGATTAACACGCTCCCGAGCGGCGAGTGGATCGCCCAACTCCCGAGTCCGTCGTTCGGGGAAACCGGCCCCGCCCCGTTTTCGTTGAAGCCGCTCCCGATTGCGCCGGGGCATCCAGAAAGCGACCAACCGCTCTCTGTCGAACAGGAGGATCACTTCGAGACCGTTGCCCTCCCCCGACTGTCGGAGCGAACACAGACCCAGTACGGACTTTCGGAGACCGCAAGCGAATCAGAGACAGCTGACGACGAGGGATGGGGGAGTAGACCAACCGATGAAGCGTCGGCATCTGCAGAATCGGCTAGCCCTGTGGAATCGACGCAGTCGTCGTTCATCGGACAGGCAACCAATAGTTCAACAGCCGACGAAGAGGAGGAGAAAAACACGGATACCGTTGACTCGTTGTTTGGAAATCTCGAGTCAACTGAGTCGGGAGAATCAGTCGGTGAAAAAGACGAGACAGCCGTCGACGAAACCACTTCGTCGCCAGTCCAGGCCGGTGGTGGAACTGTCCCAGATGACGAACTCCGACGGCGCGGACTCACTCACGACGACATCCGATTCTTGACTCGCGTCCTCGACGTGATGAATCGTGACGCATCGGACCACACACTCTTGGACTCGATGAGCGCATTTAAGAACGACTTTGAGGATCTGGACGTGCAACGGCTCGCCGATCAAGACCTGCTGGAGGAAGGACGAGCGTGCGGTCGGAAGTACTACACTGTCCTCCCGGCAGGGCGTGAACTGCTCGGCCAGAAGCTCAAGGTCGGCCCTGGACAGGGAGACATCGGCGAGAAGTCGCCACACAAAGTCGGCGTGAAGCTACTCGAACTGTGGTTAGAAGCCCGCGACGACGTTGAGCAGGTCGAACCCTATTACGAGTACGATGAGGAGACCGTATTCGACGTCGCTGGCTTCGATGCCGACGGGGAACTCGTGTGGGTCGGTGAAGCTGAATTCTCGAGTAACAACAAACACGCGCCGGTCGACGACTACGACAAGCAGAGTGCAGTGGATGCTAACGCTGTCTGGGCGTTCAACAGACGCGAGACAGCCGTCGAGGTGTTAGACCACCTCTCAGAGGCCGACCGGATAGAGAGCAGTGTGAGCGGCCGTGCAGCCCGGTCGTTCTCAGACATTCGAGAGGCCGTTGAATTGTTCGACGCAACTGGCCTGACGACGATTCGGAGTTTCAACAAACTTGATCAGGAGCTCAACACATGACATGGCGCCAAGCAACCCGCGAGGAGATCTACAAGTACTACGCGAAGGAGTTCCCTTCATACGTCGACGAGCTACCGGCGTTCATCACAGCAGAGGGGCCGAAACAGTACGCACTTGCGTTTCGAGAACCGCACCCGGTACGGAAAGACGGAGTCCCAGATAAGGACTTCATCCGACGAGATACATGGCAGATGAACGCCGCTGGTGACCGAACCACAGCGGCATTCGATAAGTTCGACGATGTCCTCGAGTTCATCCGCCATCCAGCACGAAACGATCCACTTGGACAGAGCGATTTCGCGCTCGCAGATCCTGACTTGCTCGATAAACCAGATCCACGTCCCGATGCAGTCTACTACGCCCTCGATCACTGGGAACGGCCGTGGGTGCTCCTCGTCGATATCGACGCAAAAACGATAGCCCGAGAGCGAGCAACGCAAGCAGTCTCGGATGAGGATGCTACAGGGGACGGTGAGGATTTGCTCGATGCCGCGGGGATTCTCGAAGCAGACCCAGCAGGCTACCCGTATTCGTTCGAGGATATCGAACGAGCCATCGAGTACGGCTTCGAGGTGCGAGATATCTTCGAGGATGACTTCAACGCCGAGGAGACGATGGTGGTGTACAGTGGTCAGGGCGTTCACGTCTATCTCCTCGATACTGACCCCGCTCATCGGTACGACGCCAAGAGTCGAGAAGTGCTGAACGACCTTCTGCAAGACACCTACGAGATCCCCATCGACCCAGTGGTTACAGCCGACCGTCGTCGAGTCGCCCGACTACCCTATTCGTTGCACGCTGACGTCTGCAGTATCGTCACGCCAATCGAGAGCCCGAACTTCGACGTTCAGTCTGCGACACCGGAGGTGCTCCAGTCATGAGTCAGTCTACGCCAGTCGAGGACGAGCGTACCGCCTATCGCGTTGCGACGCTCCCACTCGAATACGGCACGACCCGCATCAACCAGCTGTTCACGCGGGGCTACAATCGCTACATCGTCGACGGTGAAGACCAACCAGACGATCTGTTAAACGACCTCGAGCGGTTCGGGACAGCGGCGTTCAAAGAAGACGTCAGGGCCGATGCCGCAGAGGAACCCTTCGTCGACGAACCCGGAACTCTCGCCGTCCTCGCGACGTTGAGTGCGATCTGCGTCAAAGCACACCCGAAGTTCGAGCACGCCCCACCGCGAAAGGTGCAGGTCCTCTACGATATTCGCGAGCTCTATGTCAACAACCTCGCGTCCCTTCTTCGAGAATTCGGTGACGGGAGTTTTCAACAGGATATTGCAGAGGTGTTGTACGCAAAAGACCCCGGAGAGGATGGTCCGCACCCCGGTCGCGTTTGTACAGGGATCAAGGAGATGCCCGAGTTCGGTGAGGGGTTGTATCTTGAAATCCCGGTGGCTGCGGCGTCGAGGGACTGTCTCATTCGCGCCGACACCGAGAGAGGAGAGACCGGGGAACTGCTCACCCGCGTCAAGAACAACCACCTCTACGTACCGGTGGGTAATTTCGACACGAAGTATCGTGAGTACGCCAGACGTGCGTTCAAGAAGCTCCTGCGAGTCCAGGAGGAGAACCTCTCCGAAGACCAACTCACGTGGCTAACGACGAATGAGTCTGCCATCACAGAGCGCATCGACCGCTTCATCGAGACGGGCCACTACGAACGAATCTGGCGAGATTGGGACCAAGGTGAACGGACCATCCGTGTGCTTCGAGACGCGATTCGAGACGCTCCAGACGAGGTCGTCTTACTGGGGGAGTTCCATTCAGCGAAGGAGCTGTTTGAAGCAGTGGAGGCGTACGACCCGGAGGCAGACTGGAAGCGAGACGTTTGTAATCGCATCTCGAGTCCTCGGAGTCTCGGGAATCTCCTTGCATCCCAGCGTGACCACCGAAGCCTCACTATTCGACAGCACAGGAACACGAACCACTATCGGATTCAGGAGTCTGCACGTGGGGTTCAGCCCCTCACCGTCGAGTCAATCGAGGATCTGTTCGAACTCCCCTGCATGGCGAATATGGCCGAACGCCTCAACGAGAAAAAGCCAGTCCGGAAGGACCTGTACAACTTCTCTCGGATGGTGATGTGGCTGCCACAGTACCAGGATAGTGACCTCGAGACAATTGTCGCGGACCTCAAAGATGTCTTCTCGCGGTGGCCGTGGTACGACGAACAGGTCACCGACTACCAGATTCGCTACGAGTTCTCGAATACGATTGGAGGCGACACCCCGCTTCCGATGAACTGCGACAACGACGATATGCAGCGGTACTGCATCGGGCAAGAGCAGTGTCCATACTCAATCTGGGGAAGTCTTCCCTTCCCAGAAGAGATGTACGACCAATTGGATGAGGCCAAATCTACCGGCGAAGAGTTCTAACTCCGCTGGGAACCAATAGAATGTGATCAAAGCGAATCTGTTAAGATTCTCAATCGTTTATGACTCATTAGACTGAATAGAGTGCATGTATCTTGCGCAGCGAACCACCCTTAGAAACACCGCTACCTGCACCTGCGACTATCAGAACCAGTAGTCAGTTATGCCCATCGCACCTGCAATAAGTGGCTATTAGTTTTGTTCAATACTGTCAAAGGTTCTGCTGATCTTTCATGGTTCGTGAACGTGTTTTCGCTGTCACTATCGTGCTGGTCGTGCTGATGGGGTCACTCCTCAGTGGACCATTGGTATCCCAGCGACCGATCGCGACCCAATCGGCAGCAATGCCATCGGAGTCAGTATCCTCAACGGAGTCCTCGAATGTAACGTCCGTTTTTCCTCCCGGTGTCTCTGCCGAGGGGATAGAGAACACGACTCGACTCATGGAGGCTCATCGGACCGAATTGGACGATACGTCGTATAGAGAACGAGCGGAATGGGAGGAAGTCGACCGCCTCCCGACCGGGAACGGAACGTATCGAAAATTCACGACCTACCAGTATACTGTAGAGGTCGAGAAAGGCAGAAGCGAAACTGAAGTGCGTGTCGACACTAAAAACGACTCGACACGCTACTGGTTTTCCAATGAAGCGACCATGGTTAATTATACTTCCTGGAACGAGGGACCTACCTCGACGTTGTTCGAGTACTCCCGGGGGAACGGTTTTCCCGCCGATTTTGATACGTATATGATCACCTACTCGTCTCGGTACGTTCATCCGTATCTCCACTATCTCGATTACGAGCACGTCCGAACAACCACTCAAAACAACAGAACGTTATTTACCTACTCGTCGACGGGGTTCAACGAAAGTACGGAGTGGACTGTCGCGCCAGTCCCGAGCGTATCCACAACTGATGAAATCAATACCACCGTCACCATTAGCCAACGAGGAATCATTCGTTCGTTCACGGTCCGGGAGAGACATTCCACTGAAACAGATTCGGTGACCATCAAATCTCATTACTCAGTCGAAAGTATCGACGAAGCAAGTACTTCGCCCCCCTCGTGGACCACTAATAAGGTCGCCCAGTTCAACGTCTCGCTCATCGCAAACAATTCGATCGTCGCTCTCACTCATACTCGTGGACCGAAAGTATCTGACCCTGAGTTAGTGTTGGATACTTCTCACGATAGTAGCCATACGACAGTCAACGGCACGATCGAATCCGGTGATACAGTATATCTCTATTTGACAACAAACCATTCGAATCGGACGGTTCGATCTCGTATCAACGAGCGCCCACCTGTCAATAGCTCGTTCGTGACACTAGGTGGTAGAAACCTCTCGGTCACGGAGTGGCGAAATGTCTTCGGATCCACCGAATCAAGCGTCCAACTCGAGGTGGCCATACGCGAACGCCCGGCACCTCCAGTACGCGAACGTCCGATCCATCCAATTCGGGAGCACCCGCTCCGGACAGTTCATCTTAGGAATGAAGCGAACGATACCTATAGATTCGAGGTGTGGATATCTGAGGTCGGGGCATCATTGACGGTCCGTCGATTGAGTGGTGACTCTCACACTTTCGAACTGGGAACGGCAAACGGGTTTGGCTCTGGGTCAGTGAAGCAGGACCCTATTACAGCGGTTGAAATCCCCGACGCGGCTCATCTATATGGAGAGTACACACTCAATTCTGGTGAGAGCATGGAAGCGGTCATGAAGGAGATTAGACATGATGAAGTATTGTTCGTTGTCCTTGTAAACGAGGGCAACGACACCATTGTCGGATTCCACGGGGTCCATTGTGGGTCCGTCTACCTCGCAAATTTAACGCTATCAGTACGAGACGATTCAGTACCCGAGTTCGATTGGAGTAGTTCATGTGGGCCAAAACGAGAGGTGGGAGCTTAGTTCGCTTGACGCACGGGATGGTGGCCGAGTAGCCTGTGTAACTATGATGAATTGGGTATCTAGTGCATCCGCTTCGAAGTCAGCTGTTAAACGGTGATCAGGGTACCCACGCTGGTGTAGATGCTGTCCTCTCAATACCTAGCAGTCGTACAAGATCTTCACCTGTAGCAGTCGTCCGCTAGCATAGACACTATAATCGTATTCTGTGAAACAAGTGATCTGAAGATACCGCCGTGCTGAATGTATCCTCTATATTCACCACACCACCCCAGCACTCGGGTCTGTTGAACAGGCAGAATCCAGCTTTGGAGCGTTCGATTGGGAACCCAGTATATCGATTGAAGAACCGGAAGTAGATCTAGGGTTCGGTGAGGAGGTATTCGGGCTGGATGGGTTTGCGGAATCGCAAGAAGAAATAGTAGGTCTACCCGGCCTCAATACTGGGAATGGCCTGGACCCGTTGTTTTCTGACGCAGAAGGTTTCTTTTCGGATGAAGAACGTGAGGACTAGCTGTCGTTTGTAAGAAAACTACCATAATTTTTATATTTTTATAGAAGGAGCAGTTCGAAGAGTTCAGAACCTCCGTCATGCACTTTTCAGGCCCTGTATTGCTTGTTTTCGACCGAAAAGGGTAATTGACCCACGAATCGCGACGAGCTACCGGCAACTGCTGGAATTCACTGTTGTCGAGTTTCGCCCAGGACTTGATACCGATTCTCCCGAATTCGGGGTTCTCACCACTTCGTCAAGCACAATTATTCCAGTCAGCCGTGTCTTGAAGTTCGTCGAGGTCACCATTACCGCCTGAAAACTGCCCGACGGGCCTCTTGTCTAATCTACGCCTGTTACGATACCCTCTATACCTTCAAAATCATCCAAAGGAAGGCTAGGGTACACCGGTGCAAATGCCGCTGGCTCTCTCTGGCCGAGGGGCCATCAAACGACGAACGTCTGCAACAAATGTATCAGAAGTCGCTCATTGGTTGGTGATGCGATTCGCGGTGGTGTTTGTCGCCCCCGAGAGGGGCGAGGGGGTCGTCGTAGGCACCCACTCAACAACCATGTCATCCGAACACGAGCAACAGCAATCTCGACTACGTGGCGAACAGATAGAGCAATCAAGCGAAGAACCGTGGGCAGATCTTGAACTGACGCTCCCTCACGACAGAAGTCCGACTGGCATCGTCTCTTTTGTCGAGTGCGCGCTCGTCGAACTCACCCACGAAGAGGTCGGTGCTGAGTTCGTCTCGACGAGCGTTGTGGGAGTGAAGCGGACGCAGTTCATTGCCGTCGACGACGTCGGCGAGAAGTTCCAGAAGCGGTATTTCGACGAGCGTCTCGGCTGGCACGAAACAACTGTCAGCCGTGAAGCGGTTCGCGACGAACTGGTCAACCGACTCTCGCAGTCGTCCTCGGATCGAACCAACGAGATGCCGAACGGTGACCCAGATACGTTCCGCGTGAAGCCCGTTCATCAGTTCTGAACCCCCACGAATTAACCAACACAGAATCGTAGTCCTCCGCATCGTTGGTTAAACCGGAGCGCTCTTCTCTAGAACTGCGGAAAGCCCCGATAACGAGACAATCAATGATTGACGCAATGGATTCGCCAGCCAGATGGAGTGACTGAACGATGCCGAAGGTGCGACTGGCCTATAGCTCTGCTTGGACAGGCTACGGAACTTCCGTAGCCACGGTTGAACGAGCGAAAATAGGCACTCAGCTTGGTCACTATGGACGCTTTCCGGCGATACGTACGTCTCCTTGTGCACGACCGTTTGGTGACCGTAATCCATTTCCCGGTATGCTTGGAGTCCATCGGTCCAGATCTCTCCTAGTGGTTGGGAGAAGTCTTCAGACTCCTGAATTATTGGCTCAATATTACCGCTGAAGTTGATGCCGAATTAGCTATCCTCAAACCCATTGAATGCTCGTAGCCCCGTTCACTCTGCCAACAATCCCCGCCTGCGCTCAACCACTATAGAATGGGTTGCACCCGTTGGACAAGGTAACGGTCAGCCTGCTCGTCGGGAACCGTTTTATCATCGTCGTGATAGTGGGTGTGCGATGTTCCAAGAGAATTATACAAGGAGGAATGAAGATGGATTCTGAGTCACTGGTCGAGGTCTCGGTGCTTCCGGATGAGTTGTGTGAGCGCGAGCAGTGGGTATGCTGGAAGGAAGAGCAACGGGATGGAAAAATGACGAAGATTCCGGTGACGCCGGGGTCGGGCGAGTTCGCGTCCTCGACAGACTCGGAGACGTGGACGGTGTTCGAGACAGCTCTCGACTACATCGAAACGGGGAACGCGGACGGCGTCGGGTTCGTCTTTACCGACGATGATCCGATCGTCGGCGTGGATCTCGACGACTGCCGGGACCCCGAAACCGGAGATGCTGACGACGCGGCGCTGGACATCATCGAGCGCCTCGACTCGTACACGGAGGTGTCGCCGTCCGGCACCGGGTATCACGTGCTTATCAAAGGAGAACTTCCCGATGGTCGGAATCGGCGTGGGAGTTTCGAGCTGTACGATACAGCGCGGTTCTTTACAGTCACCGGCGACCATGTTGAGGAGACACCGACGCGTGTTGCACGGCGACAGGACGCGCTCACGGCAGTCCATCGTGAGTACGTCCAAGACACCGACGACGACTCGGAGGGCGAACCAGACCGACGTGAGAGCGCTGACGAGGAGTCCGCGACGGATGGACCATCCAGCGTCGATGTGGATCTTGCGGATGAGAAGTTACTGGAGAAGGCGATGAATGCGTCGAATGGCGCGAAGTTCGGGCGCCTCTGGAAGGGGAACACGGGTGGATACGATAGCCAGTCGGAGGCTGATATGGCGCTCTGTAACATGCTGGCGTTCTGGACTGGCGGCGACCAACCCCGAATGGACGAGTTGTTCCGCCAGTCAGGGTTACTTCGTGACAAATAGGACGAGGTCCACTACGCCGACGGGTCGACGTATGGCGAGAAGACGATTGAGCGAGCAGTACAGAATACGTCGGCGTTCTACGACCCAGAACCGAGAGAGGACTCGTCTCAGGACTTCTCTGTCGATACTGGCCGTGGCGAGTCCGAGCGGAGTCAAGCGTATCTCACCGAGAAGAATCGGCTGTTGACCGAGCGTGTCGAAGAACTCGAGACACTCCTCGAATGGAAGAACGACCGCATCGAGGAACTTGAAGCGGAACTTGAGCAACTCACAGCCGAACTCGCAGAGCGTGAGCAAGCGACAGATCAAACCCATGAGGAGCAAGTCGTTGGTGCGAGTCCGGACGAGGAGGAGTCACAGTCGGAGTCTGTCTGGGGGCGGGCGAAGCGGTTGTTCGGAAACGGCTCCGAATAAGAGTTGTTGCGTGCCGGACGAATATCGAGAATCTGGCGACCAACTTCGAGTAACTCGTATCGGGACTCATGCGGTTTCCGAAGGAAGCAGTACTTCGCTCTGGGACCGACTTCGAACGCATTGAGGAGCGATGCGCGGAACCACCGATAGTCAACGGGCCTACATCGAGCGAAACACGATTGCACTCTTCAGTAACTACCAGCGAGAGGCCGTTGACGCTCGCCCAGATGATTGGCTAGGTCATCATAGCCGGAGCGGGAAAATCTGCGAATCCGGACTGTGGAATGTGAATCATGTCAATGAGGAATACGATCCTGCATGTCTTGATGATGTGATCGAGGCTATCGAGAGCACGGAATATGTGTAGGGTAAATTATAGTATCTAACGGGAGTATTTTTAGTGCTGGGTCACGCCAGTTTCGTGACAATGAGTTTCCAATCTAAAACTATCGCCAACGCCATTCAGGAACTCAATACGGCGACCTTCGTCCCCGCTATCCAGCGAGAATTTGTCTGGACCGATGAGCAAATCATCCAACTCTTTGATTCCATCCTCCGAGACTACCCAATTGGATCTCTTCTCTTTTGGCGCGTTCGGGGTGACCTCGCCCAAGAGCAAATCAAGTACAAATTCGTTCAGCATTACGTCACTGACCCCGTCCACCCGGAGAGCTTGGGAAACGTCCATCACCGTAATCCCGAGGTCGAAGACTACGAGGACGTTCCCAACGGGATTCAATTAGTCCTTGACGGTCAACAGCGACTCACCGCGCTCTATATTGGATTACAGGGGACGCTGACGACCAAGCAGAAACACCGCCACCGGACGAATCCGAACGCGTGGGACCGAAAGCAACTCTATCTCAACGTTCTCTCTGACCCCAACGAGATTAGCGACGACGACCTCAAGATGCGGTATGAGCTCGAGTTCAAAACTGACCCCGAGATGTCTGAAGACGAATACTGGTATCGGGCTAAGGACATCCTCAAACTCAACGAATACGACGGTATTCACGATATCACCGAAGAGATTGATGGCGAACTCTCTGAGCAGAATATCGACCATCCGTCGCAGTGGAAGTTCATCAATAAGAACCTCACTGCTCTTTATCGCGCTGTTCACGAACGCAGCCTCATCAACTACGACGAGAAAGAAGAGGATGACTTGGGGAAGGTCCTTGATATGTTCATTCGGACAAATCGCGGCGGAACCCAACTCAGTACCTCCGAAGTCCTGCTCTCTATCGCAACTGCTCAGTGGGCGAATGGAGGCGGTGTAAACGCCATCAATGCTCGAGAGGAGATTACAGAGTTCATCGACGACCTCAATCGTCGACGCCAGGACGCTGGGTTTAGCTTCGATATTGACTTCGCGCTTCGCAATCTCCTGATGTGCTCCGACTTGCCGACCTCTGAATCAGTTCGTCACTTCAACCAATCGAACCTCCAGAGGATGAAGCAGACCTGGACGGACAACGGCAAGATGCAGCAGGCAGTACGAAACGCTGTTGACCTTATTGTTGACTTCGGCCTTGACTCTCGCAGTCTCACAAGTCGGAACGCCCTCGTCCCGGTTGCATATTTCTTCTATATCAACGACAATCCGAACCTCGAATGGAGTAGCGGTCACGAGGAGATTTCAGCTAGAGAAGAGATTCATCAATGGCTCTGTACGTCAATTCTCAACGGCACGTTCTCTGTCGGACGAGGAGCCATCGAACGAGCACGGTCACTAATGCAGACTGCGCCTGCTATGACGTTCCCCGGCGACGAGATTCACCGTGAACTACGAAGCGATGGGCGTGTCTCCAGATTCGACCGTGACCTACTGGAACTGCAACTCGACAGCCTTGAATACGGGAGTCGAAAGACCTTCTCGTTCCTCTCGTTGCTCTACCACCCTGGACCAGCCCGGAGTAACACGCGACATGATGTCGACCACATCTTCCCACAGGACCAGTTCGACACGGAAACGCTGGTTCAAGACTATGGACTAGACCCTGTTGAGGCAAAACGATACGTGGAACTCAAAGACCGAATTGGCAACCTCCAACTTCTCAACGAGAACGAAAACCGCTCAAAGAGCGGCCAGTCTTTCCTCGAATGGCTGGAATCCCAGGACGACTCTTACTTCGAGAAGCATCACATCCCACAGAACGAGGACCTCCACCGCTTAGAGAACTTCTCCGAGTTCATTGAGAAGCGCGAAGAACTCATCATTGAAGACCTGCTAAATAAATTTGGCCCCGAGGAGACTCAAGACGCGTAATCTCAACCGAGCAGTATCATTAATATCCAGACAACCATCTAACCATATGGCGGTTCTTGATGACTGATGGACCATTAGTGCCCCGTCGACTGATGGACGATAATAAGGGAATAGGCGAAGGAATGACCAGCGTCGATATCTACTGTCATCGCCAGCACAAAGGCCAATGACAGGAAGAAGCCGACGAAGAAGGACTAAGCCTAAGTCGCTATCTGGTTGAACTCATTCAGGATGCTCGCTGGCAGCGCCACAATGAGAACTGAGTACCAGGATCGATACAAGCCGTCCAATTTCAGAGTGAGATAGATTATTCTCACCAGGTAGCGGCCGAAGGAATGAGGGCAACGTTCTTCGCCTGAATGACGATGTACGCGATGAGCGCTAGGATAACCGGAAACGCCACGCCAGTTGTTGCAAAGGCGGTGCTGAGAATGCCGGAAATGATAATTTCCTTGTCTATTTGCCGGAGTAAGTTGATGACAGTACTCTCCGAACTGCCATCATGCCCCAGCAGGACTTGAACCTGCAGGACCAGGGTTCCCGTCTATTGCCCTCCGACGCACCGTGCTTACGTTAAGACTCTCGTGCATATTGATAAATACATTATCTTTCAGGTATTATTGGGGTGTTTTGCCGAGCCACAGCCTGGTTTAAGTACTTAATTCGGAAACTGTGGTTTCATCTCTCGCCCGCAAAGCGTTACCGTTAAGTCATCTCAATTACACTCTATTAAGTTGGCCATATTCAGGATTCACTTGTCGAATTTCAAACAGTGTATAACAAACATACTTTGTCCCTATTGATGAGGTATGTCTGACAAAGACAACATCGGCTTTGGCTCTGAATATGGACGTGACCAGCGTCATACTGCAAACAACGCCCATTCAATTCCGCGGCGGGATTTGTTGAAACTTACTGGTACTCTCGCTTCCACTATTGGATTTTCTACACTAACGGTGTCAGCGCAATCTGAGAAAACATTCGTGAACGCCAAAACAAACGGAGCTACAGCAGACATCACCCAAGATACATGGAAAGGAAGCCCAGTGGATATGATTGATGATGATCCAGACACGCAGTGGCAGGTGGCTGGTAACCCAAACACGATTATTGCTATTTTTACGCTACCACATCAGGCCCGCGTTACGGAAGATTACCTCCGAATTGGGACGGGCGGTGACCGAGACGTTACCGAATATGAACTCTACGCCCGTGATTCTCCATCCGATTCTTGGTCATTGAAGAAGGTGTTCTCAGGGTCTGTCACAGGTGATGGGACGCCTGATGTGCGGCACACATTCGAGAGTGACCCCCTCGAAGGGAAGCAATTTAAACTAGTCATCACAGAACACCGGGCGCCGGATCTTTGCTATACGGCGTGTGATGTTCCGATACGAGAATACCAACTGCTTGGGAAGTATCTTGACACGCCGAGTCCAGAGGCGAACTATGACTTTGAAGGGACTGGAACAACCGTGGTTGACCGAAGTGGCAACGGGCACACCGGTGAGATTGTACGAGCCGACCGTGTGACCGACCACGGCGGTACCGTCATCAATTTTGATAAATCTAACAACTCTTACGTCCGTCTTGGCCAAGAAGATACACTTGATCCCCTCAATGGGTCGTACACTGTTTCGTTCTGGTTCAAGTCGGACGGTGTAAGCGGTGGGAATGAAACACTGTTTGCGAAGCGAGGGGATAGCAACGAACGGTTCCGGATCACACTTTTTGATAACGGCGAAGGCGAGGGACGTTTGGCATTCAGAGTTAAAGATGATCCCTCCCTTGGGAACGACCATGTGAAGTCGGACACCACGTATACCAACGGGCAGTGGCATCGAGTGGATGCCGTTCGTGACACTGACGCAGACCAAATCGAATTATACGTAGACTACGAGCCCATCGGCACAGCAGTCGACCACCAAGGAGACATCAACCCGACTGGACCTGCATACCTTGGTGGGCAACCAGAGTACCCCAACACACGCTACTACACCGGTCGAATTGACGACGTAACGATTTACAAAGCCGCAGTCAGGCCTAACGCAAAGACAACAACAAGTATCAGTATTACGAATCCACGACTTGTTCAAAGTGTGGAGAATAGCCGTCTAGACAATAACAAAGATGTGATTAATGATTCGGAATTCTTAACCGACGACACTCACCTGAGTGATCCCCCATTGGTCGCAAACAAGGCGACCGCGTTCATGTTTGACATCACGGGGGAGAACGTAGACCAACTTGGCGGTCCAGTGACTGTGTCTGTTGCGGTAAATGGAGAAACACAAGGTGAGCTAATGATTCAAGCAGCGACGGTCCAAGACGTTGTCACAAGTGATGTTGCCCTGTTCGATAAACTGGTGGACAATGGAAACTTCGATTCGCCCGTGTTTACTGTTGAGGAGGGCGATACAGTCTCACTTACAGTGACGGGAGAGGGGTTGGAAACGGCAGACCAAGAACTCACAATTGGCGAGGACGAGAGTGAGGTGTCAATCGTTACGATGCCTGCGTTGAACGTTGGTGTGATGCCCGTCGAGCGGCCTGACGACTACGGGACGCTTGAAGACTCGCGTTTCTCCTATGTGGACAAGGTGGAACAAATTGCGAAGCAGATGCAGTTCCTGTTCCCGACGCATCGGGTCAATATCTACCGGTACACTGCGGGATACGTAAAAGGCGAATACAAAAAAACATTCTCCCGAGCGCAAGATTTCATTTTTGTTCAACAAACGCTCAATGACCTTACACCGGTCACGAATGGTGACGATGGAGAAGTGTTCTCTGTAAAGAATGGTGACGTGATTAAGAATCCCCAGATGGAAATCTCGGCATTCGATGTAACGATAGCAATGCTTCCTGAGAAGTACTTTGACTTTCACAACTGGTGGGAATTCGATGAGTCTAGTCTTCGTGGTGTGGAACCGATTTACCCAGAAGATGCGGACGGCGATGGCGTGCAGGATCTTCAACCCCCAGCCTCAACAGGAGTTCTGATTAGTGCACCGCCCGCTACAGCCGAGATGGAGGTAGGACACCACTTCATCAACACTCAGTATCCGTCGTCTTTAGCAGACGACGGCGATACTGCTCACGCTACACCTGACCTCTACTCAACCACGTATTACCTGTCCCAAAGCCACGTGGGTGCCATTACGGGAGCGAACTCGTTTATGGCTCACAACGGTTCCTGGATGGACGCAAAAACGTTCAAACTCCTCATTGAGAGCGGCTTCGATCCAGTTCCAGAGGAAGGCACACTGAAAGACCGAGTAATGTCTGTTTCCGGGACGATAACGGATACGAGTGAATTGCTCGTCGACCAAATGAGGGAGATAGGTTCAGGATTGGTTCAAACGGCCCAAGACGGTGTGTCGGTAAGGGTTATTAACGTCAACGGGGACACCCTCGAAAGCATTACTGTCCCGCAGTATGTGTCGTTCTTCACCGATGAAAAACGTACGCCACGACAAAGAGCCGTCACAGCAAACATTCCGTACCCTGCGGATACGTATGAAGTGATCTTCGAAGTTCCCGAACCAAACACTGGTGAGATAACTACCACAGTAGTCGTCCCGACCGCCAAGCAGTTGTCCACGTTAATTGAGTGGATTCCCGAAAGTGGCTTCACACGGAATCCACCAGAGCGAAAAACGGCGTTACGCAAAAAATCTGAGCGGAGTGAACGGCTTGTCGAAAAGAAGAAGTTCCGACCAGCAATCAACACCTTGCGAAACGACATCCGTGATAAACTGGAGAAGTGGCTGAAAGACGACTACGAGGCTACGGTGAACGAATATTCAAAACAGGAGACGTTGGAGGTAGTTGATAACGTACTTGAGCAGTGGGAGCAGTTTGCGCAACAAACCACCAGCGGTAACTCTAACTCCGGTAAATCATCCAGAAAACAGGGTCAGTAAAAGCACCCAGTCACTGAATCTCCTATTTGCCAGGGTAGTAGAGGGCGACAACCCCTCGTTGCGCTAGCCGTGGACTTCTGGACAGGATGTGAAAGAGTTCAAAAATGTGGTAGCCCAACAGCCATGAGAACCACCAACCGTTTGTTGGTTAAATCACACAGTAAACGCCATGCTACCAACTAGCCTTCTGGTCAGGAAGCTACGATTGCAGATCGGAGTGGCGTCAAGGACTATCTTGAACGTCCCCGGGTGCTCGCGGTCGGCTCTGCAAGATATTTGGGCCTCTCAGCACTACCCGGCCCAGATAGTCGCTCGAGAGCCGACCACGTCCTTCGGACGCGAGCACCCGGCCTCGTTCACTCCCACCCAGCTACCAATCCCGGCCGAGTTCTATACTCTCTGTCCAATATGTGCGCAACCCTGTCTGCTTACCAGTCTTCGATCACCCATTCAAAGTAAACGATTGGCCGTGTTTTTGTGCGCCCGACAGGGGTGCGGGCGCACACAATTTGCCCGCTGATTCCACAGGGGATGTCGCGCGCGCACTCATCGCCTACGAACGGTCAGACGCATCGCACTCTCTCCACTACTCGCATAACGGAGCTCTCGACTATCGGTTGAAACACCAACTCACTACGGAGACGCCCTTCGGTGGCGACCAACCATCGGAATGGACTCACGACCAGTACGACACCCTGCAATCGAGCACGGAGACGACCACCGACGCATACGCCGTGGACCGACAGTCACAGACACCAGTCAACCCAGACCCGATTACTGTGGGAGTTTCAGTGGACGAGGTTCACTCAGAGTATCTTGACTATCTCCATCACGAAGCCTTCTACGTGGTTTCACAGGACTTCGAGGTGACAGCGTATCGAACGTGGTGGCTTGGCCTTGAGTACGACGCTGAAACTGTCGAGTCTTCAGAGACGACGGGCAATGGCGTCCTCCAGTCCGTCAGTTGGCGGGACAGCGAATCGCTTCACGAGGAGTACAGCCACGGCCAATTCCACGCGTTGAAAGTCATCGTCGGTGACCGCGTTGACGACGGTGAGTTCACGCTTGGGGAGGCACGGGCGTACATCGTCGAAAAACTTCGGGCGTGGAGTCGTGACGAGACGGCGGTCATCGGCCCCCACGACGGCGTGTTGTGACGTGTGGCGTACGGGGAGTTTGTGTGCGCCTGCAGGGGTGCAGGCGCGACCCACTAAGGTCGCGTCACAACAATGACTGAGGGGACTTGACGTCCATTCGGCCGAAGTCGTATCGACGCAGTAGAACACGACCTTGAACGCTGGCTCCTCCGACAGGCGCAAGCCGGTGTCCCCGAACTCGTGCTCGTCGATCTCCTTCGAGAGTACGCCGACGTGATTGAGCGTCAGGGCATGATCTCGCGCTCATGGGATGGACCGTCGTGCACGAGTCAGCACTCAACGCAGAGTTAGACCAACCGATGAGTATTCTTCAGCTTTTTCACCGCCTCGTAGCGAGGCAAAGCAAATCAACGACAGTGTATGAGTGTCGGTACTGTGGGACGATTATTGACTCGCAGACAGATCAATGTCCTTACTGTGGCCCAACGGAGGTCGTCAAATACGAATTCCCCTGAGATAGTAGTTTCGTGACTCCTATCCGGCCTACTTTAATCGTGGATATACATTTATTGAACGAATGCATTAACCACAGAGTGACACGATTGTCGAACAATGACATCGTTAGACGAGGCATTAGAAGCGTTGTATCGAAATTCAACCAAATCAATCTCGTTTTAGTAGGGAAAGCATTAGGGATGAATAGCTAAAAAAGTAGACGTAGAACACCGATTCATGTCCGAAACTGCAACAATCGTCGTGGAACGTGACGATCGAATGATCCACCAGGATATGGAAGCTATCCAAGGAAGTATCATCAATCCTCTCGGGAAGCTTCCGGAAGGAACGTTTGAACGCGTCCAAGAGGAGGTACAGTTAATGTACGAGAAATCAGACTTGAGAAATGGAGAGCGGCGTGAGGTGGGTGAGGTCAAATACGAACCAGGGAAAGACGGTGATATCATCGAAATTCAAGTGTCTTGAAGCGGCCGTGACCAGGTAAATCTATGATGTAGCGTTCCGGTGCTGAGACAATTAATGCAAATCCGTGAGATACTATACTGCCGATCAGAAAGTAATAATCGAAAACTACGGTCGGGTTGGCCGCTTATGACTTCAGCGTACATCAGCGATGTTTTTTAATCAAATCTTGGTGGGGGCGGAAATTGTTGTGACATACTTCCCAGGGGTGACCAAAATTGAATTCGCCAGCCGGGAATGAGTTATGTCTCCGAGCGACGGTGCGACAAGAACAGAAAGACCGTACAGTAACTGGATCCGCCCAAAGGAGTGGATGTCGGTGAGTCGTGTTCACCGGTGGATTGAGCGGGTCAGCGTGAAGAGCAACAGCGCGCTCATAAGCGCGCCGACAAACCCCTCCGTCGCCGCGACGAGTGCTGTCGCGTTACCGACGGATTTCCCGATCGAACCAGTGAGTAGAGTCGCGAATGAGCCAATACTGAACACAAGATTCTGCAAGAGTCCAACACTGGTGTCTGGTCTGAAGAGGTAAACGACCCAGTACGCGACGACGATGACGCCCGAGGAAACGACGACACGAGACCCGCTCTCGCCGTGTTTTGAGAGGATCCCGAATAGGAAGATGAGGACAGACTTCACAAACGGGACGATTCTGTGCT
Source organism: Halorussus lipolyticus (assembly GCF_029338375.1). Lineage (NCBI taxonomy): Archaea > Methanobacteriati > Methanobacteriota > Halobacteria > Halobacteriales > Haladaptataceae > Halorussus > Halorussus lipolyticus. Next base: position 59,462 of record NZ_CP119808.1, read on the forward strand.
TGAGCGACTGGCCGGGCAAGAGTGCCTCGGCGGCGTGGTTCCGCGTCTGATAGCGCATCTCGCGTTGGAAGAACTTGGACGCGGGTTCGTTCTGGCCTGTAACGTTCGCTCCCGTCTTCGCGTACTGGTAGGTTGTCTGGAGTCTCTGGTACTTGTTACGGTGTGTCTGCAATGAGTCGGAATCCGACCACCACGCCGAGAGGATATTTCGGTAGTCGCCTAGCCGGGAACAGAGATGATCTAGATACGAGGTGTTGTCGGAATCGGAGTTCGTGTGGTGTATCTCCCACCTTAGTGTCCGGAGTTCTTGGAGGTGTGGGATGAAGTTGAACCCGTCAAAGCGGGTGTTCTTGACAAGACACCGGTCAAAGACGTCGGTGTGGACCGCGTCCGAGGAGAGGTCAACGTCACCGACTCGTGCCTGTTTGAAATTGACCGTGTACTGGGTCCCCTCATCGTCGGTGAGATCAATCTCGCCAGTGTCGACGGCCGCGTCCTTACACACGATGCGTGTATCTGTGACCACTCGTTCCGGAGTTAGGTAGAGTGACTTGACGTCGGTGTCACTCAACTGGAGGTTAACTTCGACGGTCACGGCGTTGAACGACGCGATACTGTCGAACGTCACATGGTCGAATCGGGCGGCGGGGGCGGCCCTCTCCTTGACGGGCCCGTCTCCGTCGGAGTCGGACCGCGCGTCCGTCTCCGTTGGAGGCGTCCAGTCGTCAAACGAGAGCGATTCGCCGGTGTCGCGAGTTGCGGTGACGTCTTCGTCGACGGTCGTGTCTAACGTCAGTCGCTCTTCTTGCCCAGTCACGTCTCTCGGGTTGACACCGAAGTAGGCCCGATCAAATCGAGCCGGCTCGCTGAACGTGGCACCCGAGAAGTCGGCTGTGTGGAATATCGCGTCGTGGAATCCCACCTCGTTACCGAAGACCACCGGGGGGATGGGGTCTTGCTCACCCCGCCGAGAGAACCACCCCAACTCGTGGAACTCGGCGAACTCGAACGTAGCCGTCCCCTCGAACCGGGCGCCGAAGAAGAACGCACGCCGGATGAATCGGACGGACTTGAAACTCGTCCGGTCCGTGAACCGCGTCCGTTCGAAGGACACGTCCCCGAGGAACGTGGTGCTCTCGAAGTCACAGTCCGACTGGAAGACGGACTGTTTGACACGCGCCGACTTCCTGACGTTGATGTTGTCGAACTCGGCGAACCCCCCGAACCTGGAGTTGACAACCTCCAATGTGCCGACAGTGCTGTTCGAGAACTCGGCGGTACCACCGAGCGAGGTCCCGACAACTTTGAGTGTGTTACACTGGATGTCCGTGGCGGTGAGTACCTTGATGGACGCTTCGGAGATCGACAACTCGCCGTCAACGTTGACGCCATCAAGTCGCAACTCGTAGAGGTCGGCGTCGTCCAACCGGAGGTTGCCTTCACACACAGCGGGCTCACCCGAGTCGGGCCGTTCTGTCGTACTGAAGTTCAACACGCCAGTGGAGACTGCCTCCGTGAACGTCGCGTCACGGTGGAAATCCGTGTCACGAAACGACGACGCGAACGGACCGAACCGGGTCTGTTTGAACCGGGCGACTGAGTGAAACTCCGAATCGTCAAACGAAACCTGACTGTGGAAGTCGGCAAACCGGCAGTCGAGACTTGACTCGAAGGTGGTGTTCTCGATGGTGGCGCGACCCTCAAAGTCAGAGTACCGGAACGTGATCGCGCCAGTCACGGTGCTGTCAATGATCGAGACTTGCTCGGGGAACGAGCAATCGTCGAGCCGCACCTTCCCTTTGACGGTGAGGTCGTCGGCTCGGAGACACTCAATCCTGCTCTCGGTGAGTTCCAACAGGTCGCTGATATCCGCGTGCGACAACTTGAGGTCCCCCTCGATCGTCACCTCAGAGGCTTCGAAGGTTTCACAGGTTAGTCCGGACGCGGCGACTCCACCCTTGATGACGGCGTTCTCGGCCGTGATTGTATCGATGGTCGCTCCCTCCAAACAGACGGCACTGCTGATCGTCGCCTCGTCTAACTTGAGGTGGCGAATCCGTGCGTCCGTCAGGTCAAGTGGTTGATTGTCGGAGAGTGCCGGAACACTGTTCGTCAGGTCGAGGGTCCGAAAGACCGCGCCACATAATGGTGCGTTTTCTTCGACCTCGTCGTGGAGTCTAGATTTCGATACCGATTCTGGTGAGTGGATGATGCAGTGGGGTCCGTTCCCTCCAACTTGCCGCTCGCAATCGATCGAGTCGCCGTTGGCGTCGGTTCCGGACCACTCACACAGGTCGATGTCCGACTCCAACTCTCGTGTCTTCGTCACGTCGTGGTCACCTCCCGTGCGGAAGAGATGACCGTATCAAAGACTCGCTCAAGTCGTTCGACTCGTGACCCTTCCACGATTACGCCGACCTCCAAGTTCTGGGCGAACCCATACGTGGTGAAGTTTGCACTTCCGACATACGCGCGGTCGGCGTCGGCGACGAGAACCTTCGAGTGGAGCGTGTACAACGGCTGGCGCGAGTCCGGGTTAGCCTCGTAGTAGTCGTATACCCGCAATTCGCCGTTTTCACCGCCTGCGAGGTCGAACAGGTCGCTCAACGCAACCATGTTCGGTTCCCCAGCTTCGAGTTCTCGAGACACGACAGTAACGTTGACGCCACGTCGGATCGCCCCCTCAATTCCGGGAAGGAGCCACTCGACACCACCGGACTCAAGGTACGGACTCACAATAGTGAGTGACTCACGAGCGTCACGACAGAGGTTGAGTAAGGCGCTCGTTAAACGCCGCATCTCGAAATCGGACGGCGACAGGTCGGCGAACTGGGGATCGGAGTCCGGGAGCGTACAGACGATTTCGTACTCCCCGGTGTCGAACTCCTCGGCCGCAGCCTGGAACGATCGCGAGACGGTCCGAGCCGTCACGAGGAGGTCAATCACCGCCTCACGGTCGAGCTCTCTAACACTTGATCGCTTTGAGTCGATCGTTGCGAGATCGCAGTTCTCAAGGAAGTACCCGACACCATCCGCGAGGTCGTCCCCAAAGCGACTCCGCGCGGTCGGGAACAACGGTCCGTCGGACTCGGGGGATCCGACCAAGACGTCACCAAGTATTACGTCCAGTTGGCGTGTGCTGTCGGCGATAACGGCTAGGTCGACCGCGTCTCGGAACCTAGTTGATACGGATTCACTCATCGTTTGCCAGACTGAGGAATCCACGGATGCCACGGTCTGCGATCGGCTTGGACCCGAAGACGAAGTCCCGACCGAGGTTGCGGTTCAAGTGCGTACACGAGACTTCCGAGATGTATAGACAGTTGTGGCAGGACGCACCTTCTCTGCTACAGACGGGGTCGTAGACGCAGTCGTTGCCGCGTTGGGTGATCCCCGTCAGCAGGTCGTCGAGACTTGATTCGACGAGCGTGTACATTCCACCGATGTTGTAGTCGGTTCGCTGGTTACTGTAGATGACGAACGACAACGCTCGTGGGAGGAGGTACTCGGCGAGACTCGTTCGAGACATCCCCGACAGCTTCGAGACCTGCTTCAGAGCGAGGTGCGACATGGAGTGCACCAAATTGTACACCATGTACGCGATTATCTGCTCGTCGTGGACGTTGATGGAGAGGCTGTCCAGTTCAGGCACTTCTCCAACGTTGGACAACAACCATGCACGGATGTCCTCCTCCCCCCAATTGGATAGTGGTTCGGTGCGGCTCGGTTCCAGCTCGGTGTCTTCAAGCCAGGTGTCGATGTCGCTGTACTCCCAGCTGTCGGGGCGAGGGACTTCACGATCCTTCGGAAGTGTGCTCGTGACGACCGCTTCACGGAGGTTCTGTGACGGTTGGTCGCCGGGTAGTGTGTTCTCCAGCAGCCACCGGAACACGTCTCGGGGATTCAACGTGAACTGGACGGCCTCCGTCTCGACAGTATCCGCGAAAATCGGTGTCCCGTCGCTTGAGGAACTCACTGACGACGAGGAGAACGCACACAGCCGCGAGTTGTCCGGTTCGTTCTCGATACGGGTGTATCCGAAGACGGCGTTCGTGATCGGAAAGTTCTCGACGAACGCGATCTCGTCAATGCCCATTGAGAGCATTTCCTCGTGTACGTGGGTCGCCCGTGCCTCTCGGCGTCGCCGACTACTCGGGGAGTCCTCTCCCGTCGTCTCGATCAACTCCGTCGCTGGTGTTCGATTCAGTTCCGATTCGACACTCTGGAACTGGTAGGCGTCGAACACGCCCTCTTGGATCAGCTTCGGGAGTTCGTCCTTATCGTCGGTGGCATTAAGCTCGTGGACGAACCGCTCTACCTGTTTGCCGAGTGGACCGGTCGACTCACCCATCTCTTCGAGTTCTGCCTCAATTCGTTCGATCTGTTCAAGGATGTCCTCGGAGCCACTATCCTCATACATCTCACGGTACCGCTTGAGTTCCCACTCAAGTTCTTCACGCTCCTCGCTGGCGTTCTCCTCTTCTAGCTGGACGTCCGTGATATCGTCGTCGGTCAACCCGAGGTACCGGGCGACCACCGCTTTCGAGAAGCTGGGCCGGCGTGGGTCGGTTTCGATGTCAGAGCCGATGTCAATGACCGAGATGTGTTGAGGCTGGTAGGCCGAGCTGGCACGGTGGACGTTCGGGACCATGCTGTGTGACGGCAGGTCACAGTCACAGCGTGCTCTGAAGTCCTTCGTGTTCCCACAGTTCTGACATGCCCAGTTGGCGTTCCGTAGACGCTGGCTCCCGTAGTTCTCCAGCTCCCAATCGTCCCAATTCCCACACTGATCACACTTGTACGGACGAGGCGTCTTGATGGCGCCACAGTGGTGGAGGAAGACAAACTGGTATTGTTGAAGTGTACCGTCACACCCAGACTTCGTGCACTTGAGTGACCTGTTGTACCGGTCTAACTCGTCGGTGTCGTCGTACGTGTGCACCGTGTCGCACGTCGTACACCGGAACAGGAGGGGAAACAGCGTCGTCTTAACTTCCCGCGGGCGGACGAGTTGGTAGTCCTCCTCGTACTTCGGGAAGCCGACAGCCCCGTGCCCGCTCCCGGCCTGCCACGCTGCGACCCGATTCTTTACTTGTTGAATGATGTACTCCTTGTTGGACTCGGTATGGGGGATGGTCTCGACTTTGACGACTTTGTGGATGCCGTTCTCGCCGGTATAGTCGAAGGTGTTGTTGGGCAGGTAGTTGAACAGCACCTGCGACTTGCCCCGTTTCATATAGATGTCATCGCTCATCGTATCACCAGTTTCGCATCATGTTGAATAGACGCCGGTTCGCGTCGTCGTGTGGTTTGAATGGGACCGGTTCGTCGATATCTCGGAGGCTGGTCATCGGCCCCGGGTTGAGGGCGTTGCTCGCGAAGTCTGACTGGACGTTCTCAAGCTGACTGAGTGCTCCGTTAGCCCGCCTGTCTAGTCGCTCCTCAAACGCCTCGGGCAGGTCGCCCCAGAGGTCGGTTCCATAGGACCGTCGCAAGAGTCGCTGGAAGTCGTCCTTGTCGTTGATCGAGAGGTTCTGTGCACGACCGTTGCCGGCGGCTAATGCACGCATCAGGTTACTCACTTTGTCGCCGAAGAACAGTCGCTCACCCGACTCGTACAGCCACTGGTTCAGCATCCACCCGAAAATCATACTAGGGAGCGTCCGCTCAACGCTGAAGTGGCTCCACCGGTTGATCGGGACCGGTTCGACGAGTCTGTCGAGGAATTCGTGATACTTCTCGAAGAGGTGGTAGTGGCTCTGGTCTCGCTCTCTCGCGGGGTTGAAGCACATTACGATGGATCCCGGGTGTCGCCGACCGGCCCGGGAACTCGACTGGATATACTCGGCCGTCTGGCGAGGCATCCCGAAGAACACCATGAAGTTGAAGCGGTCAATGTCAACACCATGACTTATCATGTTCGTCGCGGCGATGACGTTGGTCCGCTCCGTCGGGTCGGCCGGTGGGTCCTCCAAGCCGTTGAGGATCGTTTCGACCTCGTCAAACGGCGTGTCACCGGTCAGTTCCTCAATTCGCGGTTCCGGTAACCCGAGTTCTCGGAGGTACCCCGCGATCTGTCCGTCCATTGAGTTCCGGTAGCGGTTCTTGTCACGCTTACTGATAGTATACGTCAGGCATGTCTGATACACGTCCAACAGGTTGAGTAGGTCGTCGTTCGTCTCAACCGTCGTGAACCCCAACTCCTCAATCTCGGTGACAGGGTCATCCGCGTCTTCAACGTACTCCCGGAAGCGCTCAAACTCCCGCAGGTAATAGAAGTTCAGCATGATGACCGCGTTGATGTGGGTTTCCCCGTGCGGCATCACCCCCGCGAACTGCCTACGCGTCGAATCTTGTGTCGTCGCGTAGAAGTTCTCACCGAGCTTCGGTCCTTGTGCGGGGAAGCGTTCTGCCTTCCGGAGATAGAGTTCGCGAGCCTGATCCTCGTACTCTTCAATCGTCGCGGTCGCCCCGATGATCTTGGTCCGCTGCTCGCCATTGTAGTGTTGGAATGCGTCGGTGAACGTCTCAAAGTGGCTGTCGAACGTTCCGAGGGACTCCTCTAAGAGGTGCAACTCGTCTTGGATCTGGAGGCCGGGTGCGGCGTCGTACGGTTCGCCGAACGGTGTCTTTGAGAGCGGCTCCATGTGAGACCCGTCTTTCGGGTTGTCTCCACCGTAGTTCTCTTGGCACCCGTACTTCTCCGTACACTCACCGAAACTTGCGAATCCGTGATCCGGACACCAGTGCGTCATCTTCCCGGCGTATACGTGCGCCGACTTGCGCTCGTACCCGACTGCGGTGATCTTGTCGATCGTCCCGACGATCATCGTCGGCGCGTACCGGTACAGTTCGTTGTCGACGATATGGACCGGGAGTTCGTCGCGCGCGAAGATCTGGTAGTCTCCCGACTCACGGGGTCGCTGTTGGTACGCACACTCCGATGGCTCGTTGGTGCACACGTGGGCCAGCCGGAGGTCGTCCGTCGCGCGGATCTTGACGTCCGCCCCGCAGACGGGACACGACGGAATCACCTTGATCTCTTCACGGTCGTCGGCATTCTCCTCACCTCCAGTGTACTTGTGAAACTCCGAGAGATACGCGTCGTCGTCGCCATACTTCGCGTAGTTACTAACCTTGTTCGGTGTGTTCTTTGACCCGACTAGGTACCCCAAGCTGAACGGGAGGAATCCGGGCCCGTTGATGTCCGAGTCCTGGAGCCGGATTATCTCGGCGTTCGTCAACAGTTCCGTGATACGTTGGGTCTGCTGGAGTGACAACAGGCGAAGCGGGAACCTGGTCCACGCGCTGACACCGTACCGCTTGCCACGCTTGCGGTCAAAGAACGCAGTGAAGATGGCCAACCCGAGGTAGGCCTCGGTCTTCCCACCACCAGTCGGAAACCACAGGATGTCAACGAGGTCTAGCGCTTCCATCGGTTCGCCAGAGAAGTTCTCGGCGTCGGCACCATCTCGCCAGGGGACGTCGCTCCACTCGTCGTACTCTCGACTGGCGATGTCGGGGAGAACTCGGAGGATGAACACCAGCTGGAACAGACGCCAAGAGTTGTATTCTTTCGTCCCATCGTCGCCGGTCACTTTCTCAATAAACGTCTGGTTCATCGCTTCGAAGGCGTCGACGATGTACCCGTCTCCCTCGGTTTTGTCCCACTGGAGGCACTCAATACCGCGTTCGAATCGTCGGATCTCGTCTCTGAACGATTCGCGGTCCTCGGCGAACGCCTCCCGGTCGGACTCTCTGAAGTCGCCCTGTTCCTCGTACTCGCGGAAGCACTCGTCGTACCGCTGAGACTCGTACTCCCACATCCGCTCGGCGATGTTCTCCAGCTCCTCCAAGCCATCACCACGAACGTCGGTTAACGTCTCAAACGTCGTGTCCAGTGGTGGGTCGAAACTCTCCGGGTCTCTGGTCTCGTACCTGCCCTGTCGGTACGTGGGAAGGTACGACGTCTCCAAAGTCTGTGAGTCAACTCGTGTGACCGTGCAGTTCGTCCCGTGACCTGGGAGGTGTCGATCATAGCGGAAGTCCTCTTCCAACCGTTCGAACGTAAAGTCCATGAACTCGCAACCGGCTACGCGAATCGTCGCCTCAACATCGAACAACGTTGTGTCGTACACGTCGACTCCCTTCCTGTAGTCCCGGTGATCGTCGTCCAGGTCTCCCGGGTTCGGTTTTGACGAGTTCTCGACCGTCAACTCGCCGCGGACGTCTTCGTCGTCTTCAGTGAACTCACAGTCGACCGTGACGTCCCACGGTGGCACGAACGGTCCACCCGCACGGTCAACGATCCGGTCAACGACCGTGGTCAACACTTCGCGCTGTTCTCGTTCATCCTTGACTCTCAGGAGGCTAGGTGGGAGTTGGTAGTTTCCAGAGTACTCATCATATTCAAGTGTCGCGTCCGCGGGTGCCCCTGGAAGGTCACTCAGCTCAATGGCCGATGGGTCGCCCAGCGATCGACCAGCCCGCCACACAGTTGGTTCGTCCGGGTCTTCGTCGATCTCGTGGACTCGCTGTTCAAGCTTCTCTACCAGTTCGTCAACGACTGCCTCTTCGATTTCTCCGGAAACTACCTCCCGTGCCGATATCTGCCCCTCGGAGGGCAGGTCAATCGTGATCGGGTCGCTCCCGAACTCAATACGGCGGTACACCTTGAGGAGTTCAGCCTCCGAGCTACCAGAGGAACTCTGTTCGTCGTCGTCCTCGGAGACACTGACGTGCGCAGACTCGAACTGTTGCTCCAGAGTCGGGAAGACACGACAGTACACGTGACCGGAGAGTTCCACGGTGAGTGTGTTCCCACGGACGTCTGGGAGGCGAAACGTCGCCTGAAGGGCCGACGGGATGAGCTTTTCCGCCATCTTGTCCGACATCCCGCTGTTGTTTGCCTCCTCGCTCGGTGCCAGCGTGCCGGCGAACAACTGGTCCGATGGGAGGTCCGCCGTCGCGAACTCGTCACCGTCTCTCGTCCCGGTCCCACTCGCACACTGGAGAACCCGCTCCGTGAGGAACTGACCGAGTCGCTCCCGGTCAAGATACGCTTCACTAGCCCATGTGGGAAGATCCGATGGGTCCTCGTTGAGATGTTTGGATCCATCGGTAAAGTAAGATCCAAGCGTCATCTGATTCACCTATTTACCAGCGGACGTATCAATCTTCCCCCTTAAGTTCGCCCCACGAACACTCAGTCGCGCCGACGGAGTCTCCCGATCTTGGACTCGGGGACCGTGACCGTATTCTTACTGACCGCGACGACCTGTTCGACGACGGTCGCGTCTTGGACATCCCCGACCCGCAACCCCGCCTCCTTTAAGATCCACTCATCGCTGTCTTCACTTCGAGACGAGAAGATGATCTGCTCAAGTTTCCTACCGACCTGCATGTGTAGCCGTCGGATCGATTCAAGCCCTCGGTGGATCTCAAGGTGATGGTTCTGAAGACTTTCGATCTCGTGGACCGCACCCAAAGCCTGAATTGTCTCTGGGTTTGAGGGGCCGATCGTCTCGCGCGTGAGGTAATTGTGGATAGTCTGTGGCTCTCGGAGGACTTCAGGAGCGTCGAACTCGTCCGCGTACATCTGGAGTTCTTCTGTGATGATCTCGGCCATCTCTCTCCTCCCCATCTCCACGTCGGGTTGGGTCGGATCCTGGTTCAACTGTTCTTGCATCTCACTCCAGTAGTCGACTATCTGGTCGAGGGCACTATTCCAGATATCGAGCATCACGAGATTTTCTCGAAATTGTCCACGACACTCGGTGTGGATCTTCTCAACGACGTGTTCGAACACGTCACGACGGCTGTCGTCTTCGATGAGGATGACTTGGTCGCCCGGAGAGAGACTCGCGGCCGACCGGCGCATACGGTTCACGGAGCCGTCCGTCGAGTCTAGAGTCCAGACTAAACCTCTGGGTTCCTCATAGAGGACGTTCCCAGCACTCAACTCAATCTCAAGTGCACGGACCTCCCCATCCTTGTCTCGGTCGGTGTTCGTCCGACCTCCGCCGATCGTCTCCCTGTCAAGGCCGTCATCGTACTCCAGTTCCCTGTTCCAGTTCCGCGCGTCGCCGTCCGCGTTCTGTTCAGGAGCCAATGATCCGAGGTCGATATTGAGGTCGTCGCCGGTGAGTGTCGGGCTAGACCCGACTCGCTCGTCCTCCGGGAGCGACCGCACGCCCGAGCGCGTGGTCGGCACGTCCAGGTTGAGCGACGTCTCCGTTGCTCCATCGCGTTCTTCTGAAAAGTACTCCCGCGGTTGTGGCGGCCGTGGATCATCCAAGTCGACATACTCCGTGAGGCTGTCCGTTTTTAACCCGAGCTGTCGTGCCGTGTGGTGTTGGACGCCCGATCCGACGCGCCACTCGGCGGTCTCTACGATGTCCGAGAGCCGGGATTCAAGCCGACCGGTGTCCCACGTGTAGGTGAGGAAGCGTTGTTCGGAAACTGCACCTGTCTGGACCACGGGGTAGTGACTCTTCGTCGGGACTCCTGGAAAGACGGCGACGTCTACCGGGGGGACCGTGTGTGGACTGTACAGACTGTGGAAAAAGATGTTCTCGGTCAGGTCGTCATCTCGACCGAACTCAGTCTTCTCGGCGACGAACGACCGAAGGAGTGACTCCTGTTTCCGTGTCGCCGTGAAGACGCAGACGGTGTCGCCCTCCTCCCGCACGTCGCGGATCTGCTCAACGATGGCGTCGGCTTTGGGATTGTGTTCCGTGAGTAGGTCGACCATCGCGTCGAAAGCGTCACACGCCTCTTCCAGGATTCCACCACTGCCGGGGGCGTCTCGGTCCAACTGCGACGCCTGGTCGCGCAACCGATTCACTTTCGACTGGAGGGTCGCCGCCGTCCCCCACGATTGGGTGTCGTCAAGCGACGAGAGTGAGTCGTGGAACTCAACGGATATCGGTAGCGTATCGAAATACATGTAGAGGAAGTAGCCGTTCGTGATCGCTTGACGACTCGCAGACGAGTAGCTGTCCGGCGTATCCTTCGGGAACGACGACGCGCTGGAGAGCCGCTCGTACGATCGTCTCGCTGCCGTCTCCAGATCATCGTAGGCGATGTCAACGATTGACCGGTTGATCCCATTCCGGATGTTCTCGAGACTCCGTACCGAGTCGGTGAACGGAGACTGGACGGTCCCACCGTCACTTGAGGCATTCCCTGTGTGGTGTGTCGTGTCTGTGACTGGCTCCAGCAACTGTTGCGGTGCCGACTCCAGCGCCGAGGTCGTCCATCCCCAAAAGAGGACGTCGTCCCCGTTTCGAGACTCAAGGGTCTCAAGATACGGGTGGTTCGGGGAGTCAAATACCATTATTCGCGGGATATCCAGCTCTTCGGCCAGTGTTCGATACGCCTCTTGTGTGGCTTCGTCATCCAACAGCCCTGTGGTGAAGTCCAAGACGAACCCGGAGAGATCGAGATCTGGCGACAGCGTCGTCGTGATCTTCTTTCCGAACGTCGTGTGGACGATCGCAACTGTCTCCGGTTTCTTGGGGTCCCAGTGCCGTGGTTTGTGGTTGGTGATGTACGACAAGGAGGACCCGTCCCCGGTTTTGACTATCGGTGCTGTCACGTCACCGAGTGGTGTCGGCGAGATCCCGTCTTTGAGTCCGTGCTTCTCTCCCATCCCGAGTTCGAAGTACTGGTCTCTGATTCCACTCCGATTGCTCACGAACAAGATGGGTGCTGTACTCCGAGATTGGAACCCGACGGCGAGGAGGATCGGTATCTGCACATGTGTCGGTGGAGAGGGATACACAAGTGCGACGTCCCGCCCTTCGGCGAACGCTTTCGCTGCGACGGCGATGTACGATCGGTCAAACCGCGAGAAGCCCGCACGCTCCTCTCCGAAGCAGAGCATCCCGTCTGCGTCGGTCTCCAACACTGGAGCGACGTTAGACGGAACGTTGAATACATCTCCTGGGGCCATAGCTCACTGAGGTAGAATAAACAGAGGGACAAAAATGTACGCTATTCTGTATCACGCTTCGTCCAAGTCCGGCGATTTTTTGATCGCCGAGTTTCTGGACGACCGTTTAAAGCCGGTAGTGCTAAAGTTGATTAATGAGTTCGCCGCGACGGATGATTTGGATGAACACGAACTCGCTGACCTGCATCAGAAGAACGACGTTCGGTACATCATTGACCGATACTCCGACCCTACTGATATGGATGACATTAAAATAGTTCGTTGATTGAACGAGTTGATCAATCGGCTGGAGAAGGCGAAAGACGAAATCTTCGAAACCGTTGGAGTTTTTATTGTCTTGGCGCTTAATGGGGTTAACGCTCAGCTAGTAGGCCAGCTACGTGGTGTCGTCAAGAACAAGGACGATATCAGAATTCTCTGTAATGTAGCCACGTGGAGTCAAAACGCCGGACCGGGTACATTCCTCACTGAAGACCTCTCGGGAAGCAACGAAGATATAGGAAATGTTGTAGAAGGTGGTGAAGCGGACAAGAGAGGCGATGGTCTCCCCGACCATGTTCGGATTTCTTAGGATCAGAGAATAAGTCCGTACCGAAGCGAATCAATGACTATCTAATGAGTCACTACGACACTAATTCAGCCTTACATATTTTCCCATAGACAATTTCCTGACTATTTAGGCTGGGTGAGAGGTTCTCACCGAGATTCGGCAACAATCTCTCTAATCATCTCTCGTGCCTCGTTCTCTGACAGTCCTTCAAGCTGCACGTTCGTCAGTGCGTGATTGAACCGCCGTGTCGTCTCGTCTATGACACGCGACGGTTCGTCTTCAAGTTCGTCACACATGGCTCGAACAGCGGGTTGGTAGCGCGCGAACCAGCGGTCAAACACCTTGTTTACCATCGTCTGGTTGGCAAAGACCGCGTCAGTCGTTGAATAATCGTCGCCATGCGAAGTGAGCTCTGCGATCCACCAGAGTCGGTGGATGGCGTTTGAGTACAAGTCGGAGCCTGCACCGAGGAACTTCTCCCTCATCGCCTCCTCGGAACGATACTCCCAACGGTGCCGAACGAGATCAGGATACCGGACGACCGCAAGCCAGTGCCAGAGGCCCGGATCGCCAGCGGTTCGTCTCGTGATGTCGAGACCACAGTAAATCTCTTCGGCGAGTGCGCCGTCTATATCTGTGTCGTACTCGGGATACTCCGTAAGCACTTGCTCTACCGCCGAGTCGATCCTATCAAGATCGGCCGTCGGATGACCCGGCATGGGCTCCACGTATTCGCTCAGTTGTTCGTCAGTGAGCGTCGCCTCGCCTTTCATGAACGATTCACCAACGAGGCGGCGTCCGTCTTCGGTCAGTCGGTGTAATTCTGTCTCGGTCACGTTAGATCTGGAGGCCTTCCTCCATGAGATGGATCAGTTGCTCTCGGGGGTTTATGTACTCCTGAAGTTCGCTATCAATTCGCTGAATCACGTGGGGTAAGGTCTGTGGGTCAGAGAGATCGTCCCTGAGACGGTGAGTTGCTTCCGACACGTCACTAGTATCGTAGAGGTTACGAGCAAACGTCTGGAGCACCATCTCCTGCCACTCGTGTTCAACGTCGCCCTCTACGTCTACGGCACTCCCAACTCGAACGAGTAATTGTACCCACACACCGTAGCTCACTTGGTCGAGTATCACGTCACGCATCCGAGCTTCGGCCCCAACAGATCCTCTACTCTGTAGTACCTCGGCAATACGGGGATGGTCGGAGTTAATCCACAATTTAGGACGACTCTCGTTCCGGAAGTCGAGGTAGTATAGCTTGTTCCCATCTGGGAGGTGAGCGTTTTGTGAGAAACGCACTCGTTCACCATCAATGGCGGCTCGCTCTTCGTCGTCAGGGCGGTCAACAACGACGTAGTACAGCGTCCCACTAGCGACGCGGAAATTCTTTTGATCAGCGTAGTCGTTCAGTTCTTTTTCCGAGCGAGATTCGGTGCGAACGAGATACGGACGCAGTTCGACAGTCCCTCGGACAGTACTCTTCGGAACTTCTAGCGTGACGTCGTGTTCACCGGGTGTCGTGGGAGCTTCGGAAATGACGACCCGGTCACGGTAGATCGTCTCGTGACAGCGAATGGTGACGTAGAGCTTGGCCGGAGGATGTGTCCGTTCGTCCTGTGGAAAGACTGCTTGGACTGTCTCCTCAGGCAGACGCAGTTTCCCGTGGAGAGTGATGGTGTTCCAATCCGGCTCATCACTACTGTCAGATGACGATACTGCCGACGCCAAGTCAATCTCTGTCTGTGCCGGGTTCAGTTCAAGTGCTGTTTGGTTTCCGTCGTCAACGGTGAACGAGTCCAGCTCAAAGTCTACTCCCTTATCCCGGTAGCTGAACGGAAGTGTCGTAGTACGGTGTCGCTGCGAGTGTCTGGTCACGCTTGATCCTCCTCAGGTATCTCTAGCTCTGCGAGTATCTCTAGTTGTGTCGCGCCGACGTCACCATGCACTAAGTCAGCGGCTTCATCCGAACGAGAATGACCAGAGAACGAGACTTCATCAACGTGTTCGTCGGCAACGAGGTGAGCACATCCATCGTCGTACGACACGGTTACGCCCGATTGTTCGATCTCGACGTAATCAATGGGAATGTCGTCGTAACGGGACCCGTCCTCACCGACACCGGTGAGTGTGATGTCGGCACTCCATCCCTCAAACTCCTCTGGGAGTACTTCAACTCGACCAGATATCGCCCATGCGTCGCCATCGAAGCGAGACGAACTGTCGATCTCGAAGACGTGGTCAGTGGGTGACGTCGTGGATCGAGGATTCCCACTCCCGTGGATCGGGAACCGATTCAGAACGTTGTCAGAGAGGGAGTCGCCATTGCTACCCTTAGAGATCAAGTGACGGAGGCCATCACGTAGCGTTCCGAACATATCGTCAAGTGCCATCCGGAATCCACGTTGGTACTGCTCACGGAGGTTCTCCGTGGATTCCCACTCGTCGTGTTCGGGGGGTTCGGCGAACCGCAGGAATCGGTCGATTTCTCGATCACTCTCGGACGGGGTCCCTTCCGGCCGTGCTTCGCCAGCGGCCAACACGCCGAAGAAGTTTCGGTCCCCGTATGCGACGCGGCTCTGGTCGTAGTACTTAACCACCATCCCCGCTCCCCGGAACAGCGCGATGTTGTTCAGGTATGTATCGTCGTCTGCGGGAGATGCGAGATGAGCCGACAATCGTACTGAGCCGTCGGGAGTTTCGGCTCCATCAGCACGAGGCGGGAGCTCGGCCGGGATATCAAGTCCGGCAACGTCTCCGGGGTCTACCAGAGTTTGAGCGTCCGTGGTTCTTTCCTCGTAAGCTTCAACAAACGGTCGGATTGCCGGGACGCTCTCTACGTCGGCCGTCAGAGTCTCGTCTGGCGTCTCGACCGTGATTTCGAGATCACCCCGATAGATCGCTGGCCAGAAGTATTTGACAGAGGCGTCAACGAACTCCTGTGCGAGGTCTTCGACGTCCGGTCGGTCGTCCCGCGTGGGGTCCTGGAACTCGACAACCATAGCGCTTGTTCCACTAACAGCGGGCCGTTCCACGTGCAGTTGTTCTGCCAGCCACGACGCGCGATCTCCCCAAAAGGACTCCGGGCGAGGGCCATCGTCCGTCTCGATAGGCTGACAGAGCCACCCCGCACCTTGGTACGTCGTATCGTCTTCTGGGAGTTGGTGTGTAGGGAACTTAGAGCGGGCGACGAGTCGAGGAGAATCGTCCCCACGCTCACTGTGTGCGAGGTGCGAGTTGAAAACGACCGTCGAAGCACCCGAGAATGTCCAGAGTACGGACTTACCGAGGCCGTACGAGCCGCCGGCGGTGTCGTCTTGCTTGCTGCTGTAGAGTTCGTCGCGGACTAGCGCGGCGTAGTTCGAGTCTTCGTCCCAGCTTCCGGTCAAGCCGGTCGTGTTTCTGTCTTCAACGACAAGGAGGCGGAGTTCGGCATCGGGGTCGTTAACTCGTTCGACGACCCGTTCGTAGCGATGGCCGTTATGTGTGTCTGCAACCGCTCGCATCCGTTCACCGAGTCCATCGTCCCAGCCGAGTCTGTTGAGGAAATCCTCTTTCTCGTCACCTGTGAGCGTGACGAAACGGAATGTCACTTCGACTGGATCGCCGTTCGGGAGACCTTGATCGTTCGCGTTTTGGAGGACCTCACGGACGAACGCCTCGGAGTCGTGGTCAACGGCGTGTTTAGTTGGATCGTCGCCGTACCGTGGCGCTCCTGGCCCACCACTGAAAAAGAACCACTTGGCCGCTTCGTTGATTTGAATCTGCTCCTGATTCATGTGATAAACCGTTTGTTTGTACGGAACTGTGACCACCTAGTTAGTGTTACTGTTATACGTCGATGAGTCCCGTGAGTCAGAACAAGGCAGAGGTTCTAATCGGGGGACATCGCCGTACTCTTCGCGCGGTATGAGGTAGTCGGGACAATATCATTGCCGAACGTTTATGTGACGATACGCGGGAAAGGGGTTTATGAAGGTAGCCGCAGTGGATCTGTTCTGCGGGGCCGGCGGACTCAGTTACGGCCTCCAGCAAGCCGGGATCTCGGTCGTCGCAGGGATTGATCAGGACCCAGACTGTAAGTACCCGTATGAACAGAATATAGACGGCAAATACGTACACGCGGACGTTCACGCATTGGCACAGGACCCTGAACCAATCGCACAGATGTATCCGTGGGATGCGGACCTAAAGGTCCTCGCAGCATGCGCGCCTTGTCAACCGTACTCCACAATGGGACACTCAAAGGGGAAGGGCCATGAGGATCATCAAAAATGGGGGCTGCTAAACCAGGTATCACGGATCATAAAGTACGTCAAACCGGACGTGGTTGTCACCGAAAACGTTCTTCAAGTAAAAAAAGAGGACGGCGTCTACGACGCATTCATTGAGAGCCTCAAATCCCAAGGTTACCACGTCAACAGCGACGAGAACAAGAACGTCTACTGTCCCGAATACGGGATACCACAAAAGCGGAAGCGGTGGGTAGTCATGGCGTCCAAGCGGGGGCCTCTCTCTTTGCCCGACCCCCCGATTCAGAATGAAGACGACTACCCGACGGTCAAAGACACGATTGATCACTTGCCATCAATCGAAGCAGGGGAAGTTAGTGACGAGAACGACGTGCATCGAGCACGTTCTCTCTCGGAAAAGAACCTGGAACGTATCGATAACATGAAACCCGGTGGAGATTGGACTCTCTGGGAAGAGAAAGACCTCAACCACCTCCTTGCAGACTGCCACCGGAAGGCGAGCGGACGGTCGTACAAGGCCCCCTACAGCCGGATGAGGCCCGGCGAACCCTCCCCGACGATCACGACGCAGTTTTACAATTACGGGAGTGGTCGCTTTGGACACTACGATACAGACCAAAATCGGGCACTCTCAATCCTTGAGGGAGCACTGCTTCAGACGTTCCCGGAAGACTACGACTTCTACGACGAGTGGGAAGACGTCGGCGTGTCAAATCTGGGCCGCATGATCGGTAATGCAGTACCTCCGAAGCTAGGCGAGTACATGGGGAAAGCAATCCTCTCGCATGTCGGTGCGGCAACGCCGTCTGTTGAGTCCACCGTCGCCGACGACTGAGAGAGAACTCATGTTGTCTGAGGCGGAGCGCCGGTTTCAGACAGACCTACTAGAATGGGAGATTACTACTACGAGGCTCAATATAGCTACGTGAGTCGAACTATACTTAAGTACCGTTCTTAGATAGAGGCTTTAAATCAGAGAACCGTCTAAGCGCATAACAGTGACATTCCACGGGGACTCTACACGGGTAAACTCTACGGGGAGTTTTCTTAGTACCCTTCAGAGCGCAGAATATGTATCAGGTGATCCCTCATGACTTCGGACGGGGACACGACACGTGAGGAGCCGCTTATCCTCCATTGTTTCGCAGATTACGGGACGGAATCAGAGGTACTCAGCGACTTCGGGAACGTGATTCGTGTCGGAATTGGCCCCAAGGACACGAACGAAAGTACGCCGATTAAGGCAGACGCCCACATCAAGGACAAAGAGTGGGACCTCCCGATT
Source organism: Halorussus lipolyticus (assembly GCF_029338375.1). Taxonomy (NCBI): domain Archaea; kingdom Methanobacteriati; phylum Methanobacteriota; class Halobacteria; order Halobacteriales; family Haladaptataceae; genus Halorussus; species Halorussus lipolyticus. The sequence goes on from NZ_CP119808.1 coordinate 77,503, forward strand.
AAGGACGGCGTCACGTTCGATCTCGGACTGTTCCACCCGGTCTGCTCACGGTGGGCCGCGACGACAAGTATCTCGGGAAACCCCGACGAGCACGAAAATATGATCCCGAGTGCACGGAAACTCGCAGAAAAGTACTGCGATCACCATATCATCGAAAACGTCCCGCGCGCACCGCTCAATGATCCCGTTGTGTTGAACGGACGGAGGTTCGGTATGCCAATTGAGTATGAGCGGGCGTTCGAGACTTCATTCAAGGTTCCACAGCCACCCCGTGAGAAGCGACTCTTGACGACAGATGGACCGTCCGAGAACGCCGAGACTTCGTCGTTCTTCTTCTCCGAACGGTCCAGAGAGTGGTGGGCGGCGGTCAAAAACTACTCACCGAGGCCGTATCCGAAGAGTCACATAGCCAAGAACGCGATTCCCGCGCCATTCATCTACTATCTGGTTCGGATGTGGTTGATGGTGTACGAGGACGAACAAGGAATCTCGGAGGGTCGAGTGGACTACTCTGACTACGACGAGCGGATGGACATCAAGCGCAAAAGCGAGGACAATCGCCAGTTAGACGAGTTCTGATGTACCACAAATGAGACACCCGATACGGACAAGTGAGTCCCAGGTTTCGGTAAGAGGCACAGTCTGATGGGCGAGAACGAGTGTTACGTGTATCTGGATCAAGAGTCGAATTCGTCGTATGTCGGGGACCCGTTCGTCGGTGTGCCCGTCTCCCGCGACATCGTTGAAGCCGTCGCCACTCAGTATCACGTAGAGGCCGATTCGCTCGCCAGAGCTCTGCGAGATGTGCGAAGTACGTCTATAATTAACGTCGAAACCCTCTTTATGGGATTTGACCCCCTTCCCGTCGGTCGAAGTGACGAGGGACTCTTGTATGTGTTAGCCGAGGCAGACGGGTGTTGGGACACTGTAGCTGATCGAATCGGACTCACAGAAGACGGCCGTGACGCCGTAGCGACCGCTCACGACCGGCAGGTCAGAAAGATGTGGGGTGACAAAGAAGTAAGAGGCGGTAGTGGGTTCGTCGTCTCGTGTTCGGAGTTCCCCGCAGACGCTATCGACGACATTGTAGCGGTGGTCGAAAAGACCAGACTGACGAATCAACAGGCGACGATGTGGATCCTCTCACAGTACGTCCCAGGTAGTGACGCAATCGCCCGGATACTCTCAATCCCCGAATCAGTCGTGCAGTCGGAGCTCGCCACAGTTGACCGGACTACGCGGCAGAGCGCAGCAGAGACACGAACTCTTGACGTCCCTGGACCACTCACTCGCCTTGATCCAGAACCTCAGTCCCCGACGTGGATGGGACTCAATTGGTCAAGGTGGTTTGACCTTCGAAATGGGAAAACGCTCCGTGAAGAACTGCCACGCCGTCCAGGTCTCTACAGAGTTCGACACACAGAGCTCCCGGGTCTGATGTACGTAGGGGAATCAGGGTCGGAGGGAGGCGTTCGACAGCGAGTAGGACTTGGCCTGTCCGCGGGGTTGAACGAATCGGATCGACAGACTGGAGAACGACATGGTGCGGCGCGTCCACTTCAACAAATTACCGAGATAGCTGAGGGGAAGGTGGAGGTCTCTGTCACGACACCCCCGATATCGTCGAATCGGAGACACCGCCGCGCAATTGAGACGACTCTGGTGGCGATTTGTCGGCGGGAAATCGGCTGGACTCCTATGGTCCAACTGAGCCGAGAGCCTGCTGAGCATATGAGCGGCCCCCACAGTGAGTTGCATCAAAAACTACGGGACATCGCAGAACGGTCCTCTTATACTGTACCGTCGTGGCAACCCTGGCGTGACGTGACCACTCCAAACTGGCTGGGACTTAACTGGACCGAGAACCGTCCGCTCTTTGAGCGAGACATGATCGACAGTACCGGAGTACATGCGTTTCGACTGTGGCGGGAAGATCAAACTGGAGACCGGTGGAGTCAAACAGTCCAAGAAATGGGTACAACTGGATCGATATCAAGTCGCCTGTTTAAACTGCAGAACGAGTATGGAGACGACGTGCGTTTCTCCGTCGTCGCCCTTGACGGGCTGAGTACTGACACACAACGTCGGTCGCGTGAACTCCGTGAAGTCCGTTACGACCTCATCGGCGCACACTACTTGGCTACTGGTACCCCTCCAGAGGCACAGTTCTGACCTTGATCAAGGGACTACGACAGCGACGTACCGCACATATTTATGTCGGCGGGGGGGCGTTGTGCCAATTATGAATCGTAGCGCACACTTCTACAACACGTCTGCGGCCACACCGGCTAGTGCCTGTGGGGGGTCGTGATGGGCGGTCAGTGGGGATTCACCACGTCTCGACCGACGGATGCCCGATACGGTGACGACGTTGCAAAGTACGCGATGTCGCACGGTGAACCCGGGTTGAAGACGTTCGTTCGGGAGGTACTGCAGAACTCGAACGACGCACGGTTGGACAACGACCAACCGGCACGGGTCACGTTCAAACTGGAATCCTTACAGGGCGACGAGGCAATAGAGTACCTCAGAGCACTCGATATCGAGACCTGGGCCGAGCACGCTAATTTAGCGTCAGACACAGAGAGCGGCAAGCACATCGCTGAGGCGATCAAACGCATAAAAGACGACGAGAAAATCCGTATTCTGACTATCGAGGACGAGAACACGGAAGGTCTCCTCGGTGAGGAGAACGCCGACGAATCAAACTTCACTGCGCTGGTCCGAGACGTTCTATTCAGCAGCAAGTCGGGAGATACCGCCGGTGGGAGTTATGGTCTTGGGAAGGCCGTTCTCTGGCTGTACTCGGGCCTATCACTCGTCATGTTCAACTCAACGCTGAGCGAGCCCAATCCAAAAGATCAATCCCCTCGATTGATCGGTCGAACGCGCTTGCCGACGCACAAGTCGGAGGACGGCGATACGGTGTACCAAGGGCACGGTTGGTACGGTGGTCTGAACGGCGACGAAGAGGGCGCGAGACCGGAGTCCATCTGGGGAGGAGAAGCCGAATCGATAGCGGACGACCTCCAATTAAGCCGTCCGGACGGTCCGGGAACGAGCATCCAAGTTGTGGACTTCCGCGTACCTACAGCGGAAGAGCGACTGGACGACGAAGAGTTAGCAGACCAAATTACGGAGATGGCAATTGAGTGGTTCTGGCCCGCGATCTATCGAGGTGACCTGGAGGTAGCAGTTGAAGTGGATGGTGAGACGAAGCAAGCAAGTATCGACGAGTATCCGCAGTACGAACCCTTCACGAACTGTTTAGACGACCGTGATGACTCGGTCAGCGAGTTGAACGAACCCGGAGATGTCGCGCAAGCGTCCATATCACTCGACGTACCCGAGAAGAGCGACGGCAGTGGCGGTGCAGACGGCCAACTCGGTTTGCTGGTTCGGCGTGCAAATAAGGGCGAGTACCAGCATCGGAACGAGGTGGCATTCGTCCGCGGTGCAGGGATGGTCGTCGAGTACTACGACCGAGACCGAGTCGTCGTCGGGAACCAGGACTTCCACGCCGTCCTCGTCGGTGGGCGCGCGCGACCTTGGGGAACCGATGAAAGTCCACAAGACGCGGATACTATCGTAGAGGAATTCTTGACCGCTGCGGAGCCACCCCAACACGACGAGTGGGTGCGAACGGAGACATTAGCGAACACCTACTCACGAGGGTTCCGGACTGCAGTAGAGGGTATCAAGTCTGACGTGACCGAGACGTTACGGGGACTCGTCGCGCCCGACGTTGACCGAGGCACGACCGGGGCTCAGCGTCTAGGAAACCGGTTCAAGATTGGAAACAAATCCCGAAGTGGTCGCTCTGATCGTGAATCACCCAGTAGTCAGCGTGTTACCGGAGATACGAACATCTCGTTCGACGATGTGTACACACATTGGTCGTTCAACGGCGAGGTGGAGCCTTTGAGCGACCGTAACGAGATACGGGCAGTCACTGTCTCACTAATTCGGATGGCAGAGGAGAGAGCAACGTCGGATCGCCTTCCCGTGAAGAATATCTCGTCAGATACGACTGGGGTCTCGATATCGCTCCCGGTACAAAACGGAGTCCAAGTAGGACGGCTAGAGCCAGCTCCTGGTACGTCAAATATCTCCTTTGAGGGTGTCTCAATAGAGGATCACAGACAAGTCGAGACCAGATTGAAGGTGTCAGTTGACGTGGCAGAACGGAGGGACGAGTGATGGCGACTGTCAACGAGGAAGTCGAAGGAGCAGAGGCAGACGAAGAAGGAGAAGACGACGTCCAGACAGGTAGCTTAGTAAGCCAGTCCCTCCCGCATGAGTACCAAGAAGAAACGCTTGAATTCAACGTTGAATCATTCCGTCTAGACGGAGCTCCGCTTGGTGATCAAGGAGACCTTGACCAGGACGACCAGTTTCTGTCGTTAGTGGATGAGGATGACTGGGAGATTCTGGAGTTAGAAGGTACGGTTACCATCAATCAGGATACTATTGAGGAGGTCTTCCCGTTCAACGAGTGGGAAGAGACGCCAGGTCGTCTCGCACTGGTGAAAGAGAATCCCCTCGCAATGAGTCGAGACCGGCAGATACTCGCCGAGTCTCCCTTAGATGGAGGGACCTATGAATTCACCCTGTGCATCAATCGAGACGACCACCGTGGACGGGTGAAAATCAAGCCGTTCCTCACCAGAACCGAGGAAGGCGGATCTGGAGGATCGAAACACGCGTCCAAGGTTGGCGCACGAGTCGCTGACGGACTCTCGTGGGTTATTCAACTTGACGAGAGTAAGGACGGTGGAAGTCTTCTCATGCCGATTATCGAAGACTTCAGCGACTACGACCGCTTCCCCGATGAGAGCCACATCCACTATCTCAGCTTGAAGGCACCTCGGAACCCACAACTGTACTTGAACAGGGAACACCCACAGGTGGTCGAAGTTCTGAAGAACTCAGGAGCCACGGGTGGGCCACCACGACTGCGTGACGTACTCTACGACTACATTGAGCACTCCGTCTGGACGCAGCTCCTGATGCAGACAGCACGCGACACGAGCCCCGATACCGGCGAACCAGAGTACAGCTGGCAGGAAGACGTATTAGACATCTTCTTGGACGATTTGTATCCGGACCTCGGAGACGACGAGGCGGCGATCCAATTTGCCGAGGACGTTCGGAGTCACGTCGATATTCCAGACCTCGTCCAGCGGATCGAACGTACGGTACATCAGCAGTACGACATCCCATCCGACACGACGAATCTTATTGAGGAGGCGATCCAGAGTGACGACTGAGCTTTACCACCTGCAGAGTGCAGCCCACCCGATGATCGACAATCGATTCCTCGCGGACGAGCGCGAACTCACGGAGGAAGACCTTCGCCCGTACTTACAGCCGCTAGGTCGTTCCATAGACCTAAGTCCGGTAGACGAGCGGATCGAGGAAATCCGTGCGGACGACGACATCGACGCTCAGGACTCGCTTATCGACGCCGAGCTAGCGCCGACCCTCCATCGTACTCTCGATCTAACACGCAACGAGGCGGCAGACGCCGGGCTGTGGCACTACCTCTGTGTCGTTCGATTCCCGGAGTTCGTTCACTACCGGTGGGATCACGTCTTCGATCCGGAGAGTCCGGGTAATATGGAGGAGAAGTTCCTGAAGGCTGGAACCGACGCCTACTCCAACGCACTTCACCGAATCTGGTGGGGTGCTGAACTCACCTACGAGGAAGGTGAATCGGGAGACCCCGAAGATCGGGACTACAGTAGAACGAAGCAAGTCCTCGGTTTTCAGGAGCTCGCCAACGACATCTTGGACCACGACTTTGCACGATACGTCCCCGTCACGCATGCCTGCGGTGATCTCCTCTGTCACGACGCACTGAACAATCTCAAGGAAGAAGGTGCGTACGACGACCCACCGTCTAACAGTAACATCGTGAGCCGGACGACGACACTACTCCGGGAGGAACTGACGGTTCGACGTGTAGAGATGATGGAGGAAGACGATATTGTGGAGACGATAGAGAACCTGCGTGACGACGTGATGCGTTTAGAGGCAGGCTGGTCGTAGATCGGGGACTCATTTCGACCGGAGCCGTGACGTGCGAACTTGACTCGCGTTTACTGCCGATGGCGTAGAAGAGAGGTTCAAATTCTGTTTCAACCGACCATTGGATACTGATTTCATAGAGCACCCTCACCTTTCCCGGTCCACCAGAATACCGGCCGGGTTACTGAGAACCAAACCGGGTTAACAGATGATTCGTTACGGCCCGCCCCGCTCGCCGCTTTCCGGCCGCCGCGTCGCTCGCGACCGACCATTCCGGGCATGCGGGCGCTCTCCGCACCGCGAGCGCCCGGTCCGGGCTACAGTAAATCTGGTCTCGACGCCAGCGGGTATCCGCCGGGGGTTGCGCGCCGTGGGTGCTCACCCCGCGACGCATACTCCGCTGGACGCTCGCGGCGGCCGGGTCGGCGCGCGGTGCTGGATGACTCACCGTCATGGGTGCGCTCTCGCTCGCGCCCCAAGGGGGCGCGCGAAGGCGCGAGCGAGAGCGCAGATGGGTCTGTTGGTTATGGTTGTCGAGGAAATCCGCGATGTTGGAGCATCGCGGTGTCGGGCGCGTGAGCGCCTTCAGGTGCAAGTACACCAATGTCTAGTAACAACGCAAGCGGCAAGGTCGTTTCGGTCGATGAGCAGGCACTCGAACAGGCGGACGAAGCGGAAGTCGATGCAGATGGCTTCGAGGTCGTCGAGGAGACGCCCGAATTCAGAGCGACGGTCGAGCAGGAGACCCAAGCGAAGGTGGATGCAAATCACCCAGACGGAATCAAGGAGACGAACAAAGAACGAATTCAGGGTGCGACCCTCGAACAGGAGGAACGCATTCGGGCGCGGGAAGCTGAACTGGAGCGCATCAGCGTCCGGGCTGAAGTCAGTAAGCAGGATGGCCGGGCAGAGCGGGCGCGAGACATTGCGGCAGAGCGAAGCAAGGAGCGGCGTCGAGAGTTCCAGAAGCGGGCGGCGAGCGTAGACCCAATGGCAGACCCGGAGCGTCCAGACCCACGCGAGGAGCTATCGCAGGACGAGCTAGCGAGCGTGAACGAGCAGGCGAAGCGATTGAGCGAGAAGTTGGATGGGTGGACGAGAGCGGCGATCAGTCGGCGATTGGCCGAGCGCGTGGTCGAAGGAGCAAACATGATGAGTGCAGTCGTCGGCGTTCACGAAGAGTTGCAGACGGCCTCAGGACACGTGATCCCAATTGGCAAGCTCAAAGACGTGAATCGCAAGGAGGTAAGCATCGAGGGTCGTGTCGAGACATTGTGGGAGCCCTCGCATCCGAGTATCGCGCAAGTCGGACTCATCGAAGACGAAAGCGGGCGAACCAGAGTGACCGTCTGGAAAAACTCGAATGCGCCGTGGATGAAGGAAGGCGAGCAGGTGACCATTCGGGGAGCGGCCCGGAACTGGTACGAAGGGCGCGTCTCCCTCGCCGTGACCGGGTGGAGCACAATGTTCTTCCCTGAGCGCGGTCGCTGGTGGGAGTAGCCCGAGCACGCCCCCTTTTTTGCTGGTGTGGTGCAGTCACCGCCACCTCCCACCACCTCCACGGTCCGGGCCGCTCACGACCCACGGGCCGTTCGCGGCCGGGCTTTCGCCACAGCAGTCAACTCAGCCGTTGCCCCGCCGCGACGTGTTTATTTTGCCCTCAATTGGTGAGGGCCTCTTCGAGAGACCAATTCACGGAGAGCCTCGTGAGTATCATGGCAACGAGCAAGATCTACGAGACGACGTTTGACGAGGACGTACAGAACAATACAACGAACCAATGTCCCGAGTGCGACGGACGGGTTGCCACGAACGTCGCAGAGACCGTCTGTGAAAAGTGTGGACTCGTTCTCGAAGCTGAACGTATCGACCACGGGCCGGAGTGGCGGTCGTTCAGTAACGACGAGCAGAACCGAGAGCGCACAGGTGCGCCATTAACGGTCACTCGTCACGACCGCGGCCTCTCGACGGAAATCGGACGTGGGACCGACGCGAACGGAAATCAGCTCTCCGGGCGAAAGCGCCGACAACTCGGTCGACTCCGCCGGGAACAGTCCCGCGGACGATTCCAGTCGAAAGCCGAGCGCAACCTCGCACACGGCCTTGGGGAGGTCCGCCGAATCAGTAGCGCGCTCGACCTCGCCGAGACGATTCGTGACCAAGCATGTCGGCTCTTCCGGAGCGCCCAGACCGAAGACCTTCTTCGGGGCAGCTCAATCGAGGCAATGGCGGCGGCAAGCGTCCACGGAGCGTGCCGATGTAACGGCCTCTCGCGAACACTCGACGACGTTACTGAGCCAGCGCATGTCAAGCAGGCCCGAGTGAGGACTGCGTATCAGACGCTGAATACAGAGCTCGGCCTTCCAGCCAAACCGGTGAGGCCGAGTGGATTCATTCCACAGTTAGCCTCCGAGCTCAACATCCCCAACCGAATCCGGCATCGTGCCCGGCAGTTAGCAGAACAGGCAGAATCAGCAGGTGCCGTTTCAGGCGTTGATCCGACAGGATTCGCCGCCGCATGCTTGTACAAAGCAGGCTGTGACGCAGGCCGCTTGATGGTCCAATCAGAAGTCGCACGGACCGCGAGTGTCTCGACAGTGACCATCCGCACCCACCGAGATACATTGAACGAGCTGCCGTGTGAACGCACGTGTTCCCCTCATTCGTAGTTCTGGCTCTGTTGGAACCCTTCAGGTCTGACAATAGGTGACGTGAGCAGTTCGTGGTGCGTAGATACCGCTGTGAGTTTTACTAGATACGGTAGACGTTCTCGGAGCCGTGCAAGATACAAGGCGCGAATGTGGCATGCAACCTGGCTCAATTTCAATCAGATATTCTAGTTGAATGGGGATTCTAGTGCAAGATGCAGGGTGTATTTCGGTACCAACCGTATCATTTCAGGTGTACGCTCCGCTATAACACGACGAGCACAATTCCGACGCTTGCGCTACCGAGTAGTACCACAACAATCACTTGAGCAATCTGTTTCGCACCAGCTATCGACGTAATTGCAACGTATACAAATAGCTGAACCACCGTCGCTACGACGATTCCAATTCGGGTAGTGCTTGCTGAAAGAGACAGGTCAACGGAATTGACGATTGCTAGAACGACAGCGATAACGCCGCCAATCGCTAACGCTGATCGAATCCGAAACGGAGTCTTCAATTCGTTCGTTGGTGGTTCACGATTTCGAGTACGAAACCAGAGACTTCCTGTTACGAGGAATCCTACCCCGGCCATCGCTACAAATGGAATCACGAGTGACTTGGCAAGTGCAGGGCTGACGATGGCCACGACGATGAAGTTACGTAAGAACAGCATCGTCGATGCGATTGCGGCTGCGACTGTGTAGGCAAGATCGAACTCCGGATGACGCCGGTACTGTTCGGTGAGTGATGTGATTGTCATTCCGGGAGACACGGCACCTCCCAGTACACCGGTGACCCCGATTGCAGTCCCCGGATCGAGTACCTTGGATAGGAGGTACCCAAGAAAACTCAGTCCCGCGACGAACACCACGACCAACCAGACCTGTCGCGGGTTCACTCCGAGCAGCATATCGAGGCGCTCGTCGGGTAAAACCAGCAAGACGAGGAGAAGAGCAAGAAATTCAGCTGTCGCTCTGAGATCTTCCGAATCGATTCGGTCTCTCATCTCGTTCCAGCGAGTGCTCATCGCTTACTCTCAGAGTCTAGATCTCCCGTCGGTCGGTCTGTTCGGTCAAATAACTCGACGGTTCCGCGCTCGCCGTCGATTCGAATTCGCTCACCCGATTGGATTTCGTCGGTCGCGTTCGCCACAGACACCACGGCCGGAATACCGTACTCACGTGCGACCAGTGCGCCGTGTGTCATCCGGCCACCAACCTCCATTACTAACCCAGTTGCATCCTGGAACAACGGTGTCCATCCAATGTCCGTAGATGGGGCGACGAGAATCTCACCCTTTGAAATCGACTGCTCGGACGGATCGTACATCACCTTGGCAACTCCTTCAACCACACCGGACGAGACCGGCGTTCCAGTGAGCACGTGCTCTGAGGGTGAACCATTACTCTTGCCTGTTGGTGTCTCGCCCTCGCTCGTGAGGATAGGTGGTGCACTCAGTGACGCATATCGCTGGTGAGTATCACGTCGTTCGGAGATGTCCACATCAAGAGATGACTCACCATCAAGTGCATTCAACAACTCCCGTTTCCGGAGGAACCAGACGTCCTCTGGGTGTTCCAATACACCAGCCCGAGCGAGTTCGGTTCCTGTATCGGAGACGACGTCGTGTATGGCCGCGAGAAACCGCGCAGCTCCGTGTTTATGGTGCTCCCGGAGCTGAATTCCGCCTCGGTACACTTGGATCAACTGCCCCACAATCGGCCGTTTCACGGGGCCGAAGAGTCCTCGACTAGCGCGATTCTCAAGTGTCTCGGCGGCTTCACCTGCGTCCTGTTTCAGTTGAGCCAAGTGTTTGCGGTGTTCTCCCTGATCACTACTCCGAAGATTACTTTGAATCGTCTGAAAGAGTATTAACGGGTCGTCTCGCCAGCGTGGTCGGCTCAGGTCTATTTCGTTACTCGCCCGGAAGCCAAAGTCGTCAAGGAACGTCTCGAATGCCGCCACAAATTCGGTTCCACCATCGACATCTCCGATCTCTGAGAGCGAAGATTCGTCTCGAATCGCCGCTTCGACGTCCGGATGTTCCCTAGCAATATCTGCGAGGTCGCCGAGCCGCTGATTGATTTCAGTGGCGATTTCCTCGTCGAATCCCCGGCTGAGTGCTGTGAGTTCGTCGTCTGCGTCTGGGTACAGCCGTTCCAGTACATTGCCCGCCACGACGCCAGCCAAAAGATACGGCATCGACTTGCTTCCTACCGAAGCGACCAGCGTACCGAGCTCGGTTTCCTCGAACCCCACTCGAATCTGCTCGCTCCGAGACTCGGGTTGCGTGACACGGGCTGCCATCGTTTTTCCCGCCTGTTCGACACGAGCACGGACGTGTTCGGCGTCGGGTGGCCCCAGAAGGAACGGCTTGAGGAGACGGGCCAACAGGTCCGGTGCGTTTGAGACAGCGAGCGGGAGGAGGCGTCTGCTCATGCGACCGAGCGTTCGGAGCCGGTTCGTGAGCGTGTCTTGGGAAACTGTATCGTCGCGTCGGTCGAGGATATCTTCGAGTGCACGCGTCGCGGGTTCGCTCATCGAGTCGAGGACGCGGAGAGCGATCTTTCGTGTTACTTCCCCTCGTAGAAGGGGGGTGAGGTCCACATACACTCGGTGTCCGGCTTCGACTGCGAACGACTGCTCAGGTTCGGCGGACTGGAACCGAGCAACAGATCTGTTTACCGTTTCCCGCATCCAATCGACGACCAGTGGCGGGAGTGCCTCGGCCATCGCTTGCTGGTGCCCGATGCTGAAATAGATGTGCAGCTGGTCATCGGTTGGCGCTGGTGATGGGAGCGGATACAAAGAGGTGATCGGACGTGACTGGAGCAGCATAAACTCGCCATCGACGAGTGCCCATTCGATGTCCTGTGGGCTGCCGAGTAAGTCTTCGACATCCTCCCCGAACTCTACGAGTTCCCGTAGTTGGGCATCGGTCAACGACCGGCTCTCGCGGCGTACCGTAGATACCTCTTCCAGCGATGGCTCATCTTGGCCGTCCTTCCCAGAGCGGAGTGCGAGCTGCTTTTCGCCGACTTCGTATTCGAGGACTTCTCCAGTTCGGCGGTCAACACGTGCGTTGTCTGGGGATACGTCTCCGGCGACCACCGTATCGCCAAGACCATAGTTAGCATCTATTGATGCAATGTGGCGATTACTGGACACAGGGTCAGCGGTGAAGAGCACCCCGGCAACTTCTGGTTCGACCATCGCCTGTACGACTACCGCCATCGCTACCTCCAAGTGCGAGATGTCGTTTCGGAGCCGGTACGACACTGCCCGTTCGGTGAAGAGGCTCGCTAAGCACTCCTGAACGTATTCGAGGACGTTCTCTTGGTCGATTCCAAGAAATGTCTCGTGCATTCCGGCGAATGATGCCGTCGGCAAATCTTCGGCCGTCGCACTCGACCGAACGGCGTACGAATCGGCACCGAGCGTGTCGAGTACGTTCGAGATAGCCCGTTGGACGTGTTCCGATATTTCCGTCTCCCGGATCTTCGTTCTGAGTTCCTCACTCTTCGTAGCGATTTCGTCCGCACTCTCCGGGTCGAGTCCTTCTAACGATTCGATCTCTGCCCGGATGTCGGGCTCGTCGGCGAGAACTTGATAGGCGGCAGTCGTCACACATGCTCCAGCGGGGACTGGCATGCCCGCTTCGACTAAGCGAGCGAGATTTGCACCCTTCCCGCCAGTAAGATCGAGGTTTGTCGCCTCTTCTTCCTCCAGCGAGATGACGAACCGCCGGTCGCGCACCACTGATGGTTCGGTCTCCGGCATCTAATTATCCCTCCTAATTACACGGTATTGATCTGTAACAGGGCGGAGTTCCATAGTTCCCTATTGCCCAGGTGAAGAGTTAGAGTGATGCCTAGTACTAATGGCCGTTTATATATTAAATCAGAGGACGGCGTTGTTTGAGGGTCTCGGGGCCGTGCTCAGAGTTCGAGAGCACCGAAGATTCTCGCTTCGATTTTCTGGAGGTGTTCGCTCACTGTCGGCACTGCGAGTTCGAGTTGTTCGGCGACGTCTCGGTGCGTCGCGCGTCGAGGAACGTCGTAGTACCCGCTGGCGAGTGCGACCTCCAGTATTTCGCGCTGACGGTCGGTCAGCAAGTCTGTCATTGATTTTGGATCCTCGATGTATGGGCCGATTCGTTCGACCGACATCTCGATCTCTGCTGGAATTTCGTCCAGTACTCCCGTGATTTCGCTGTTGGTTTCGCCGACTATGGTGAGCTTGACCTGCCCCTCTTCTGTCGCCTCGATGGGGAAGTCGAAGAACACGCCATGCTCTCGACGGAGTTCGAGTATTCGCCTGATGGATGGCGGCGGTCGGGCGTGTACAAACACGAGTCCGACATTCGCGTCCTGTTCGGAGATACTGAACCCGAGGACATCCTGTTCAGCCGAGAGGATTTCGCGTGCGTGCGTTAGATTGCCCCGAATCCGGCCGAGGAGAACAAACGTCCCATCTTCGAGGAGGGTGAGATTGAAGATTCGCTCCCGTTGCACTCTCGGTTCATTGGTAAACAGATGATCCACAGGATGATTCGTCGGGGGCGAAACGAGGACTGTCACCGATCTCATCGGAGTACCACCTGGCTCAGCGGTTTACTGAATGGGCAGCCTCTCACTCTCATACTCTGCATTTATATTACCATTGAAGCTAGGCGATTCCTTAGCCTTCACTATCGCATTGGGAGTTCAGCTTTCAAGTGATGGGCCTACTGGGATTACCCCCGGTCTGGCGCATTTTCGTCGTAGTATTTTACAAGGATGTGGAGATACACAAGTTTGCAGGTGAGCGCAACCCCTCCGCCGAGGGCCGTCACCTGGGGGTTGCGCTTATAGGCTCCATACAGTCCGTAGAAATATGCCACAGCATTCAACACGTTGAGAGCGCCAGGAGGACTGGCCTCGAACACCTTGTGCCCCTCCTCTAACCATAGTTGCTCACCGAGAACGCTTCGACTAATCCAAGCATCCTTTGTTTCCGGTTCGGGGAAGAGCACCGGATTGATGGCCACATAGAGAAGGGTCAAGCCAACCATCCGCCAATCTCGACGGTACAGCCCAAGGAGGAGTACTGGACCCATTGGAAGCCGCGTATAGCCGCTCCACGGATTCGTGTGTCGTGCCCAGAAGTCCTCATCAAGGACATCTGTGAGAGCCATAAGGTCACTTACGCGAAAGCTTCCTATCAATTTGCTGTATCCCTCTCTATATTCAGCACGCCGTTCCTGACAGTCCCTGATTAGATTGATTCCCGACGTGAAACATCGTTCCTCTATATTGCGCATAGGCAATTCCATTCTATCAGCAGTAGAAGGTTTCAGCAAAGCTGTAGTTCTCAAGATGAGTTGACCAAGGAGCTACCAGTTAAATATGAAGACGAAGCAGGTAACGACACTACTCAATGACTCAGCGGAACTCTGACCATGAAGAACTTCGGCCGCTCGGCGAAGCAACGCATGTTCCCGACGACAAACTCTCCAATAGTAGTGACGAGGAGTCAAGCCAACAGCGACTAGATGCAGTCGCTACAAGATATTCAAACGAGATGACAGCAACGGAGAGGGAGTGTTCCTCCTGTGGAGCATCAATCCCTGCTAGTCGGACCAAATGTCGGTTCTGTCTGGTAAATCACCTCGATAGCTCCGAGGAAGAACAATCGGGGTCCGATACCGAGTGGACACTGCTTCACGTTGTCCATCTAGTCGTGGAAGCATCGACGTTCGACAGTGCCATTGCGAAGGGGACTGCAGGCGCGGGCCTCCTCGTGAAGGCCGACAGAGACTCCGCGGTGGACGACTGCCAACTAATCTCCGAGTTCGACGAAGAGCCTGCACCACAACTTGCAGACAAGTGGCCTTCGCTCCCTGAGGCAGTACGGGTTAGGTCCGGCTTAGGTAGACAGTTGCTCGAAACTGCCCGTGAACTGACGGAGTGGCAGGACACGACGCAGTCACATTACGACGGTGAGCACGCGACGTTCCTCTACGATGAAGGTGGACGTGGCGTTCATGACGAAAATCGTCTTGTGACACTTCTTGAGGACGCAGACGACGTCTGGCTGGTCCCCGCGATTGCACTCCAGCAATCTATCGAGGAGACCAGGACTGACAGCCAGCAACGCGAGCGACCGAACAGGAGGCACCTCGAGTGTCGTGAGTGCGACCGCGATACGAGGCACCGATTCCTCGACTTCGAGACCGTCCCAGACGACGAGTGGAGTGGCCAGCCAATGTGGGAGTGCCACGTCTGCGGGACGCCTCGATACGGGCCAGAACCCAAAGCAGACCAGTAGACGGGAGGACAGCCTTAACCAACAGACAGGTACGTATTTCGGCGTTTGTTGGTTAACTACAGTCCCACTCACTCTTCCTAGTTGGCCGATGTCGGTCCGTGTTTTTTCTGCGCCGGCGATGAATGCCGGCGCACCAAGCAGTAGCGCGGCGTGTAGTCGTGTGCGTCGGTAGACCGAAGTGAGAACCAATGCATACGGTAATTTACTCGCTGGTAGACGCATCGACACGAGACGACGCACTCGCGACTGGAAAGACGGTGTTCGACCGACTCGTCGGAGCCAGCACACACGCAGATGCTGTGTTCGACTACTACGTAACGTTTAACGAGTCGGGCACGTCAGTCGCTGGGAAGGCCCGATGGGGCGACCTGCCAGTAGCAGCACCCGTTGAGTCCGACGATGGGCAAGAACTGTTGGAGCGTGGCTGGGAGGCGACGAAGAGCGAGTTCAAGCGGAATCTCGACCGTGTCCGGGACGCACTTGAGGAACTGAGCGACGAGGAGATCATGCGTGACGACGGCCTCGCCCGGCATGCGTTCCACCAGGTCGGCGCGTACGAGGGCCCCACGATATTCCTGTACGACGAACACGGGAGCGGTATTCGGCATCGAGAACAGCTCGACCGGGTTCTTGACGAGAGTGAGAATCTCTGGATCGTGCCAGCAGACGTTCACTACTGAGCGCCTGAGCCAGCCGAGGA
Source organism: Halorussus lipolyticus (assembly GCF_029338375.1). Lineage (NCBI taxonomy): Archaea > Methanobacteriati > Methanobacteriota > Halobacteria > Halobacteriales > Haladaptataceae > Halorussus > Halorussus lipolyticus. The sequence goes on from NZ_CP119808.1 coordinate 93,193, forward strand.
ACGTGACGGTGTGACCGCGTGAGTTTTTCACCCCCTGAGGGGTGCGGGGACTCGAAATAGTCCCTCAGAACAAACTATGAGTGGAACAACCGACTCGCAATCACTCGAACAGACACGGCCAAACCAGAAACAGGATGTTGTCTACGTCGGCTACCGGCGACGCGGACGCGCTATCGTAGAAAAACAACTTGGGCAAGAGCGGGTGACGCCACAGCCAAGTCTTGAGCTGGCGAACCACAGTCCCTCGGGCTTCAGCTGGGGATATAGTGGAAGTGGCCCGGCGCAACTCGCGCTAGCACTCTTGCTGGATTACACCGGCAACGAGGATGTCGCACTAACCCACTACACCGCGTTCAAAAACCGGGTCGTGAGCCAGTTAGACTGCGCCCATCCTGAAGGGTACTGGAGACTCACCGGTACCGACATCGAAAACACCCTTCGTGAACTGTCCGACGACGCGGTCGCACCGTCCAACTGAACATCAAGCAATACAGTTACACCATGTCAGAACACAGCTTGTCTTCTCGTGCAACGACCGAATCGAAAGCGACCAATGATGAATCATCGCCGACAGAGTACATCGAGCGGAACGATGTCGGTGTCTCGCTCACAGTAAAACTCAAGCGGGGAACGGGGACACGGGATGAAGACCAGATTAAGGCGAAGGTGAAAGCGAAAACGCTCAACGACGCCCGTGACGATATGGACGCACTTCGAGCGTACATTCGTGATCTTGCCGAGGAGACTCATCAGATTCAACCGGCAGAGTAAAAGAACCGATTGAAATCCGTTGGCAGAGGTTTCGGCAGAAGTGCAGTCAAAGGCAGTCTCTCCGAACATCCTAAATCGAGTTCGGTCTCCCGACTGCCGAAGGGAACAGTTGAGCAGGTCTTCCAAAATTCGACTCGTGATGAAGGAATAGGGTCAACCAATCACTCGAAGTTGGTAGATGTCTTAGACGTATTCCTCGCCGGGCCGGAGGTCGACATAGGACGATTCGGTCCACCCGCCATCGGTCCAGGGCTTCGGGTGAGTGATAACGAGGAGACTGCCGTCGTCTAGTTCACCCACTCGCCACGGTGGACGGGACGCCTCCCAGCGGGGTTCCTCGAACAAGCCGGCAAGTCCCCCAAATTCGTCTATCAACGACTGAGAGTAGACTCCGATCTGCGGGATTTGATCAATATGATCAGCGAGGGGAGGTTCGAGTGGAAGAACTTCAGCCCGATTGACCCGAGTGCATACAGGAACGTAATCCGCACTAAATCCGGTAGCAAGTCTACAAACGAGTTCGATACAGATGTCGAAGAATTTAGAATATCCTTTAGTGTTTTCCCAATTTGATGGATCAAGCCAGTCTTTGAAACTCATCGTAAGAACTGGTTCATGAGGGTCTAGGTCCCCTTCGAGATTAAGACTAATATTAAAATTTTTATCCTTATGCGGAATATTCATTGAAGGAATATCTTGGTCGAACTTTTCAGTCCGTCTCTCGGTCTCAAACCCTGCTGCTGCAAAGGCCTGAAGTGAAATGTCTACAACGTCACTAGGGTGTTTCTTCGTATAGACACCTAAACTACTTGGTCTCCCTGCCATACTATTCACTCAACTCATTGTACGATATAAATTCGATGGTGATTTCGTCGGGGGTATCCGCATTCGTGTCAAGACTATCTAGTGCCTCGTTGACGTTCCCCTCAACCTTTTTTAATCTACCATCTAACTCTTCAATAGTATCTTTTTCCATTACTACAATGATCTCATCCTCACCAGAAACCGCATAGGTGGACAGCTTATTTTCTAGGTCATTGATGTCATCATTTCGGAACTTTGGTGGCAGGCCTGGATTGGGTTTCCAGTTTTTCGACTCAATAGCAGGCGAATCCATCGTTTTCCCGTCCACAGTAAGTTCGCCATCAACTTTCACGTCAATGTCTGTCCCAGTTTTAAATTTGCCACTTTTGCGGACCTTCTCACGGACTTCCTCTGGAAGTTCGCTTACCTCTACATCGTATTCCATTTGGAGGTCATCGGCATCAATGTTGTTGTTGCTACCCTTCAGACCATTGGAAATGTCAGCTTCGCCAGCGATGCCTTTGTATCCAGTTTCGGTCCCAGAAATATCTTCAACCGCCTCATCCAAACCGTCAACGTCGTCATCAGCCAGATTCTCAAGTGCTGACTGGAGGTCGTCTGCATCGTCTAGGGGACCCTCGCTGACTCCCGATGACCTCCCGTACGCCCGGAGCAATTTACAAGTGTCATCAGTCGACAGACCAGATGCCCGACTCAAATCCCTCACGTCAGCCCCTTGCCGGACCATGATGTCAAGCCCATCTGATCCAATCTTGCCACCAGACACCTCACGGTCGGTCCGCCACGCCTTGACGAGCATGCGCTGGGTTCTAGCATCCAACTGCACGAACTGATTGAGGACTTTGTCATCAAGTTTACTCGCTATTTTAACACCGGGCGTTCCTGTTCGATAGAATACGCGCTTAGCAGACCCCTCATTTATTTCCAACTGCTCCAAGCGAGCATCAAACTGATCCGGGTCAACACCCGCATCTACCACAGCGTCCTCGTACCCATCCTGTTCAATCTCATCTAATTCGGCACAGTCATCGCCAGCGCGTTCAAAGGTGCTAATACGACTACTACACGCCTTCCGGAATAGCGCGTCAAAGTCTTCATCATCCATCCAGCGGAGGTCCGTTGCCCCATCTTTCCCGTGACGCGCGAGATATTCCGTTACACGTTCCCGCTCTGTCTTCGACAAGGACTTGACATCAACGCCTCCCTTCCGCTGTAGCTTCCACAACCGATAGGCCGCCCCCGCAGACTTCGCACGGCGGAGAATCGGCCCAGCAGCCTTCCCGCCTGCCTGAGCAAGCCCCGTCGCCACGCGCGCTTTCCCGCGGTCGTAGGGCGCTTTCACCCGCATCGCGGTCTTCCCGGCGCGTGTGGCCTTCGCAAAGTCCTCAACTTTCGTGACGTATTTTGTGCTTCTGAGGGCTTTCGTCGCGGAGCCACCGTATAGAGCCTTCGTGATGAACGCAATCGAGTAGCCTGCGTACCACGAGCTACGATATTCCTCGTACGTCTCAGTTCCTTCCGGATACGGATTGTTTGTTTTTTGTTTGTTTTGAAGGTCAGAGACGAACGCGTTGATGAACATATCGAGGAGACCCGATCTGTTAAGGAGTGTCACGAGCCGAGCCAAACCTTCGGCAAATGCGAGTGGATTTTCCACAAATGTAAGGATAGATTCGATACTGGCTCCGATACTGGCTTGGAAGCCGGAACAAGTACCGTAGGCTCTCACAGCCGACTCGTTGAAATAGTTATATTTCCCGGTCCAGCGTTTGGCAGCCTGGCCGCACTCGTTTGAACGACGGACCGCAGTAACAGATTCTGTATTCCCGTGGGTGTCAGTCGCCGAGACTTTAATTTCGATGCCACTCCGACGACCGCCATCTACCGAAAGCCGGTCAGGTGTAGTAGTGAACGACCCATCGTGTCGACTAAATAGGTCGTCAGGCGATGCTCGATACCGTGTTTCGCCGTTCCTAGTGACTTTTGTTTTCTTGACACCACCGCCGTCGAAAACGAAGTACTCGACGACATACTTGAGTTCACCAGAACTATAATTAGCGATGGTACCGTATCGCTTGAGTCGAATGTCCGGGCCACGATAGTCATGAAGCGTCGGGTCCTGCCCGATTGCCTGCTCGCGGCCGTCGAGACGTCCGTCGCCGTCACTGTCGCTGTTACGAGGGTTAGTCTTGTACAGCCACTCTTGACGGTCGTTCAACCCGTCGTCGTCAGTATCGTATTCAAGCGGGTCGCTATCGACCGTCTTCGTGTACAGATGCTCTCGCTTGTCCGACGGCCATTGTCCATTCAGGTACTTGCTCGAGGCCTCTGGGTCTCGCGTGACTGCCATCTCGAAACTGCCGCGGACCTCTTGGTAGTCGGTCAGACCATCTCCGTCGGTGTCCCGAACCGTCGGATTACTGTAGAGTTTTGTGTACTCGTGGCCGTGGACCCGCTTGCGCTCGCCGATTTCGTAACTGTCAGAGAGGCCGTCGCCGTCGGTGTCGGCCAGATACGGGTCGGTGTCGAGACACTGGCCGGAGCCATCTCGCAATCCGCAACTCGGGCGTTCGATGGCGTCGTAAATCGTGTCGCCGTCCGTGTCGTACCCGATTTTCAGCGCGTCAATCTCGAACGTCGCTTTCCCGACCGTCTCAACTTTGATCGTGACTTCCTCGCCAGCGAACTCCGACAGGTCCTGTTCGACCGCCTCAAAGTCGCCATGGGCATCGCCTTCACCGCCGGGGAGAATACCGTATAGACGCGTCGCGTTGCTACTACTGATCTTCTTTCGGTCCTCGCCGTAGACCTCAATGCGCTCGCCGTTCGGTCCGACGACGACGAGTTGAGCGACCGACCGCTTACTGACGGCATTCGCCCTAGCGACGGTGCCAAGGGTGATGGTTTCGGCGTCGCGTAACGTGACGGTACGTTCGAGGTTGGACTCGCGCGGACAGCCGTTGTCCTTCCAGCCGGGGAACTCCGGGCAGTTGTCGTAGAAGTTGCGGGTGTCGTCGCCGTCGTCGTCGATGGGACACCCGTCCGCACCCGTCCCTGGTTCTTCTGGACAGTCGTCGTTGTAGTCGTTCTCGTCGTCCTTATCGGAGTGAATTGTACAGCCGTCGTCGCGGAGGCCGGGTGTGTTCTCACACTCGTCATTGTAGTTGATAGTGCCGTCATCGTCACTATCGGTCGGACAGCCGTCGCCTTCGCCTACTTCGTCGTCACAGTCGTCGTTCCAGTCTCTGATACCGTCGTCGTCGCTGTGCTTCTCACAGCCATCCTCGGCCTCTCCGGGTTTGTCCGGACAGTCGTCGTTGCGGTCGTACGTTTCGTCGCCGTCAGAGTCCTCATAGGGGTCTTGGGTCGTGACTGCCTCTTCGGTCGTGGTAGTCGTTGTCTCCGTCGGCTCACAATTCTCGAACGAGAAACACCGCTCCTGACTCGAAACCGTTCCCGTCGTGGTCGTCCCAGAACTCGTTGTCGTCGTCGTTGTTGTTGTGGTCTCGTCTCCACGGGTGGTTTCCTTGTCTTTCGGAATCGTCCAGTTGCGCTCGGTAATCCGATAGACCGACCCGACGACTGCTGTCGAATTATCGTCGGTGTCGTTCTCACTCCGGGTTGCACTCACGAGCGAGGCGTCCATGTCTTCGGCCGTCCCCATCGAGACGTTCCCGTCCTGTCGCCATCGGTCGAGGTCGCTGAAGTTGTCGCTGTTCGACCACTTCGAGGGGAGCGGTTCGTCGAATTTCGACTCCCACTTCTCGGTCGAGAGGACGGTGTACGTCGAGAAGTGCGAGGTCTCGGCCGTGACCGTATCGTTGCGGGTATCGACCGTCGAGTTGTTCACCGGGACGAGCGTCTGGAGCGTCTCGTTGTAGCGGTACGCGCCGAGGTTCGACTCGTTGGCGTCACCAACCCGCGACTCGTTGTAGGGCAGGGTGATGTTCGCCGTCGAGAAGTTGGCTTTCGCCTCAAAGTCATAAGCGTCCGACGCGCTCACGTTCTTGACGCTGTCGGTCTGCACCATCGGCTCTGTACTGTTGTTGATCGAGAGCGTCGAAGCGACGTTGCCCTTGCCGGTGATGTTAATCGAGACGCCGGTCTTGGCGTCTGTTTTGCTGGTCGAGAACGTCTCGTTGCCGTCCAGCACGCCGTCGTCGTCGGTGTCGTTGTCCAGCGGGTCGGTTCCGACCTCGTACTCGTCGGGGTCGGTGAGACCGTCGCTATCAGTATCAGGCGCGAGCGGGTCGGTGCCGTTCGCAACCTCTTCAGAGTCGTTCAAGCCGTCGAGGTCGGTGTCCGCCCGGACGGGATTCGTACTCGCGTTCTGTTCGCGGTAGTTCGACAGCGTGTCGTTGTCGAGGTCCTCCGCGGGGTCCGCAACGCTGTCGTTGTCGGTGTCGTTGGTCGCCGGGTCGAGACCGCGGAACTGGAGTTCGAAGCCGTCAAGCAGGCGGTCGTCGTCGGTGTCGTTGTCCAGCGGGTCGAGGCCGAACCGGTAGGCCTCGTAAGCGGTTTCGCCGTCGCCGTCAAGATCCTCCGCGCCGTCGCTGATGTTGTTCGATGACTCGTTCTGCGCGGTCTGTGTGGCGTTGCTGTCGGGATCCAGCGGGTCGGTGCCGGTGACGTTCTCCTCGTAGGTGTCGGGCAAGCCATCGCCGTCGAGTCGGAGGATATCCCGGCCGGTGGTAGCGTTGGCGTCGTCGTAATCGGGTGCCCAGCGTCGGTTCGGGTCGGTCGCGCTGACCTCAATGGTGTTGATTTGCTTGGAGAGCGTGAGGTTGGTCTGGAAGGTGGCGACCGCGCCGGGGGTCGTCTCCGGGGTCGCGTTCACGTCGAGGGCGAGCGTGCGGTTCGCGCCGTTCAGCGAGACCACCGCGGTGAGTTCGTGGCTCCGCACGTCGAACACTCGGCCCCGGACCACGTGAGTGATGTTCTGGTCGTGCGGCAGGTCGCCACGGCTGGTGATAGTGACGTTCGGCGTGGTGGCGAGGTCCAGCAGGTCGAGCGCCTGCTGGGCGTGAATCCACGCGACTCGGTATTGGCTGACGGCGGTGTGGTGTTGGCCGCGATTTCGGAACCGCTCAGCGCGCTCGACAGCGGCGTGGGCGGCGGTGATGTTCTCTTCGACTGCCGATTCGTTGAACGAGACGTTACGAGCGCGAAGCGTCTTCCGGACGCGTTCGGCGTCGGTGATGGCCGTCGCGGCTAATTGCGCGTCGGAATGGACGAGGAGTTTCGTGACGTTCGGCGCGAACTGCGGCGGGGTGCTAGCCTCCTTGTCGTGTTCGAAGAGGACAGCAGACGTGGTCCGATTCGCGTCGAGGACGTACTGGAGAGACTTGTTGAGGGCTTTGAGCGCGGCGGTGCGGTGGCGCTGGGCCGACCGACCGGGGCCGTCGAAGTCGGCCTGCTGGAGCGCGGCGATGGCAGCGAGGCGGTAGTCGGCCGCAGAGGCGTCGTCGCCGATGGTGACGTTGACAGTGGCGTTGGCGAGTGGCTTGCTTCGGTTGGCGAGCGCCGACCGGTTGTGGGCAATACTCGGGGGTGTCTCGGGATTCTGCGCCCATTCGGGCGGGCCTCGGTCATCGGGTGGACCTCGGTCTTCAGGCGGGCCGCCGCCCTCCTCGGGCGGGCCGGGGTCTTCGGGTGGTCCCTGCGTCTTATTTTCGGGTGGGCCGGGGTCCTCTGGCGGTCCTTGCGTCTTATTTTCGGGTGGACCCTGCGTTTTGTTCTCCGGTGGCCCCTGCGTCTTATTTCCGGGCGGGCCTTCGGTTTCGTTTCCCGGTGGCCCTTGAGTCGTCTTTTGTGTGGTTGTCGGCGGCCCTTCTGGTGGGTTTTGGGTGGTGGTTCCGGGCGGTGTCGTCGTGGCTGTAGTCGTCGTTCGTGACGTATTTTTCCCCTCTCCCTTCCCGTTCCCATTCCCGTTGCCGAGTATTGCGGGAAGTGCGTCAAACTCTGTGAGGGAATTCATGAGCGAGTCGGTGAGCGAATTGCCGGTCGGGGTGTTGTTCGGTGGGTGGAGGGCGGCGCTGGCTGGGGTGAGTGTCGCCGTAACGATGAGGATAGAGAAGGTAACGGCGAGGGCTTGTTGCGTGCGACGGTCCATTAATTGCGCCAGTATACAAATTCAATTATAAAATTGTTTTTGATATAATTAAATAGAGGTGGAATGATCAGATTCAAACAAGTGCAGTCAGCCACGCCTGAGATAGCTACGCAATTAAATAGGACTACCTGATTCTGGGATACGAAACAAACAGGCGGGAACAGAAATCCCGCTCTACATTAGTCCGTTGGTCAAACGAAACCCCAACTGTCGAAACGCACATGCCAACCATCTCACGTAGCGAGGTACTGTCTTAATCAGCGCCCTATCCGTCCATTTCGCGGACTTGAAGTTCAACGAGTTGGCCGGGCGGGAGGTTAGTCTCGTTCAAAACTTGGAGGAGTTCCTCCACTACTAGAATACTCTATTTCGTCCCCTCGAATAGAGACTCGCCATCGAAACTCGCCGAGGCCGCGCAGAAGTGAATCCGATTGAGACCTGCGATTACGATGTGTTTTTCGACCCCAGAAAGGGTGCGGGGACAACATTCCCTGTCCGAGAAACATGGCAACACTCCAAGCAGCAACAACGTCAGACGGTGTCACCGTCACCGATGCACAGGCAGTTCGAGAACTCTGCGAATCATACTGTTTCGGAACCCTCGAATGGGAGGTCAACGACAACGACCGACTCTCAATCTGGGGCTACGACGCATTCGAGGTCTACGGGCGTCGAGAAAACGGCCTGCCCAACTACGAAGCAGGACAGCGGACCCACGAGTTCCTTCGAGCACTCGCAACGTACGTCGAGGAGGGCGACGAACTCGATATTCAGACGGCCGGATTCACCAAGTGCCGGTTCCCAGTACTTGCCGCTCGATACGTCGTCCGGCGTGGCGACGTCCTGGGAGCAGACCTTCAGACTCTGGAGCCAATTGAGGATTGAATGGTGTGGCGCATCCTATCAAGCCGGATGCTATCGCTGACGATTGCCGGGAGCGTCAGGAGAGATTTCGTGAGTGGCCCAAATACTGATTCAACTTCGGCGGCACTGTCGTCGACAAGAATGTCGCGCCACATTCGGCTGGATGACGACCTCTACGAGCGCATCGAAGCAAACAGGCAGGACGGAGAGTCGTTTAGTGACGCCATCGAGCGCCTCATCGACAACCGTTCGCTCCGTGATCTTCAAAATGTCTTCGACGGCGGGCAAGTGGACGAGATGCGAGACGCGATCAAGATACCAGAGGAAGAAGATACTGTCGAGATCCGTGAACTCGGCGAGCGCTTCGACTAATCGGCAACACAACTATATTATGCGGGACGATGAACACGTACGTATGGTGCATACAGACGACTCCGCGGTCGAACGCGTCGAGCTCGACCGACTGCGGTCGTATCTCGACCAACAGCGAGTCGTCTTTGCGATTCTCTTCGGCTCGCACGCACGCGGAACTGCTGGACCGGACTCAGACGTGGACATCGCACTCCGGTTCCCGGAGACATTGGACGCTCGGGAACGATTCCGACTGCGAAACCAAATCGATGCGGACTTCCAGCAGTATGCCGAGGAGTTTGTGGACGTAAGCGATATCGAACAACTTCCGACTGCCGTCGCACACACCGCTCTCCAAGACGGTCTCCTGCTAATTGGCGACGAGCAGGCCGTCGAGACCTACCACGAGCAAATCGAGAAAGAGTACGAATCAACGGTCAACGAGCGAAAACGCCAACAGCGTGAATTCATCGACCGATTAGCGAGCGGAGACGTATAGATGGTCAACGAAGACGTGTTCGTTATCAAAATCCTACGATACTTGCTGCCTCAAGCAGAACATAGTGTGTCTCCACACTACCTTTTTAACGATAGAGTTCCCTCTATTGACCATGAGTAGTGAGCGTATCGACGCCGAGAGCAAGGTCTCGGGCAACCAAGCAAACATCCCTGCCCGAATCCGGCGAGAACTCGGAATTGACGACGGTGACCAGCTGCGCTGGCACATCGAAAAGGATGGCAGTATCCGCGTCCACGTCATTCAACAACGGACAGGCACATTTAGTGACTTCGAGGGCTACGACGGAGACACAGAAACAGACGTAACTACCGACCACGACGCCTGGGGCGTCGACATCGAATAAATGCCTCGGGCCTTACTCGACACGTCGGTCCTCTTCGCAGCGGCCTATCGACGAGATAACGCACACGATACTGCGCTCCCCATCCTCCGTGGCGTTGACGACGGGTCGTTGCCGGAGGCAGTCATTCTCGATTACGTTCTGGCAGAGACGATGAACGGGCTCACCACCCACGCCGGACACGATGCGGCCGTCGATCTTCTTGACCGAATCGAAGAGAACGCCCGCTTCTATGTCGAGTCACTAACTACCGATGCCTTTGCGACGGGAAAAGCACTATTCAGACAACACAAAGCACTCTCGCTCGTCGATGCATGTATCGTCGCCTACATGCAAACAGAAGGGTTGGGGTATCTCTACGCATTCGATGATGACTTCGATGCGGCTGACGATGTCTACCGACTCGATACCGCCACGAACCCCTACGAGCCGGAATAAATCCCTCACAATCAAGCCACAAGTCACTCGCCTCGTTCATCTGTAGATAAGCCGCTTCGATAGACGAGTTAGAGCCGGTCGGTTAGTTTTTCTGCCCCTGACGGGTGCGGGGCACTCGACTTCTCGGTGCCTCACGACCACAATGACGACACCACTTGCAAGACTCAAGACGACGAGTAGAGTTAGGAAACGCGCCCAGTACGAAGCCCTCGAATTCGAACTTCAGAACGGTGATGTGCGTGTTCGGAACGGGAGCTACGCCGACCCGGAGAGTCACGAGTATACCGTCCGAATCGAGGACGACCTGCCGACGGCGTGTACGTGCCCGGCAGACGCGAAATATAGCGGGGCGTGCAAACACCGCGTCGCTGTTGCGCTCCGCCGACCCATTCTCGACGCCGTCCGCCACCACCAACTCCTCGCCGACGGTGGCAAGACTGTCCAGCCTCCGAATCACCCTCACGACCACGAGGAGGACTCCGAAGAACAAGCAGAGGCAGAAGAACCGGACTGCGACTGTGCAGACCTCTCTAGCGATTTTCCGTGTTGGGAGTGCTACCGAACTGGCCGACGTGACCTCCCTGAATAGTACTCCGCACGTCGAGACGACCGCTTGCGTACTCCGGCGCTGTATCGAAGCAATAACGACTAGTAACAGATTCCGAACTCTATGACTTCCCCCGAAAACACCAACGACGACGCTTCGCTCGCACGACTAACCATCGCAGTCACGAACGCCACCCTTCCAGAAGACGAAGCCGAACAGCAGGCCCTCTGTGAATCACTCGAAGCGGCTGTTAGCACCGTCCTCAACGAGACGCTCGGTGACTCCATGGCAGACATCGAGGTGATGCTCGGGCAGACGTACACCTCGGTCAATCCCATCTGTCCAAGATGCGATAGCGCGCTCACGCTCGACGGTATCCATCTCGGCGAGGGTGCAGATGCGCACGCAGTCGCACGTTGCATAGGTGACTGTGGATGGACCGGCGACGGCCTATTCAAACTCATCGACCTCGACAGAAACGTCGGCGACCACTCCGAAAGCGAGGTCCTCGCTGGAGGGGTTCGACCGGAGCACCAGCGGTACACCGACCGCGACTGCTAGTCCGGTCGCGCTCTTTCGTTTCCACCTCGAAACACGTCTCACGTATTCTTCCGGCGTAGAGTCCCGAAAATCGCTCTCGGTGGTTTTTCGTCGCCTCCGACAGGAGCGGAGGCGACAACAAGTGAGCAATGTCAGAGACGACGAATCGAATGGACTCTCACCAGAACAACGACTTGAGCCGCGAAACATCCGGCTCATCGATCCAAGCATTGCGACGATAGACGACATGGACACCCTCCGTGCCTGTGTCGCCTACGAGAACACCCACCAGAATCGCATCCAAATCCTCCGACGGCTCAAGCGACGTGCAGAAGAACTCCGGTCAGAACAAGCTAACAGTAGCTGGTGAAACGATTTCTTTATTCAGGCTATAGCCCGTAACTGAATCGGTGATTTTGCTCAATGCATGATGCGAATGTACTACGTAGCTTCTGTCAGGTTCGGAGTAGCTTAGGGGTGGCCGTGCTGAATACAGCGGATGAATGCAGGAGCACATTGAAATGTGTGGCGTGGGATATATGCGCATTCAATTATGCCCTGGCGAGACGATATCGAGACAGATGCCGTGAGCTACAGCGATCATCCGAAAGAGGACGGTCCTGCTCCGATCGTCGACGAGTACGGAACAGGCGAGGTCATCGAACTACAGGTGACAGACGGAGAGGCGGTCTACGATTCGCAGTTCCAGTTCTGGATACAGAAAGACGGCGTTTGGGAGCACGCACCGTATATGGCTTGGAAAGTAGATAATCAGTCCGGAGAATATGGAGTGTTCGACGGCCACACCAGCAAGATTTGGTTTGGACCGCGTGATTTCGTCGTCGACGACGCTCGGTTTTCGTACGTCGAACTCACCGAGGATTGGCGTAAGAAGATTCATTGGGAGGACATGGTCGATCGACTGTGGGGTGCGAAGCGTCAGTACAGCCACAAACAAATCGGTGACCTCGAAGAAGTAGCCGCCGAAGATCTTGTGAGTGAGCAGAACAAAAGCGGCGTCTATCAGTCGAAAATGGAGCCATCCTGGTCCGACGAGGGAAAGCTTCACGTTCAACTGTGGCGGCCCGAAACCTGCCAAACGGTTTTCGTCGCTACGAGATTGGAGCGGTCCGATTCCGGAACCGTCACTGATGGTAAACGAGGAGTAATCGATAAGTTAGGGATACTCCCTGACAACGATGACGATGCGATCAGTCTCGAGAACGATGCCCTCAGGACGTTACTGGCGGCCGCAGAGGACATTCGAGACGGAGATATTACCGGTCTTTCGATTACTTGATTCGGAGCCGATTCCTTGGGTCGTCCGTGACGGGGCGCAGCAGTTGACCAACCGGACTCGATAGAGCCGCCGACATCACACTAAGGAGGTAAAACGCGTCGTGAATGCCGATAGTGATCCCTACATCCCCTGTACCGAACAATTCCAATTTCCACATTGGTGAGCCGCTGCCGTGGGAGATACGCGCCCTCTATTCAACACACTTTTTCTGACACCTGTTAGTCAAATCGTTGGTGGCAGTAATAGAGACACGCTCTCTATTGAGCGACGGTTACACGGACGGTTCTGAATACAGAAACCGTGCTACCAGCTACTGGTAACACTCCGTCTCGCGGAGTGCGTTTTTCGAGCCTCTGGCGGGTGGAGGCTCGAAGAACATGAGTAATCGACCAGAGATCGAGATTCAGCACCAGACCGCGTTTGGAGACGATGGCCGACTCGAAGTCGTCGAAGAGAGCGTCGAGACATCCCTCGAAGATTTCGGCGCTGAGGTCGACCACCGTAAGCGTGATTCCAAGCTGGACCGGCCGGAAGCAGACCAGTTCGGCGTTGACGACCGGCCCGAAGTAGCGCGCTCGTCCGAGAGCGACCAGTCAACCCTGTTTGCCGATACCGCCGACGACCAACGGACGCTTACAGGCGAGGAGGCGGCCACTCGGTGTCTCTTCGAGGAGTAACCAACAGTAGGGAGAATTCTACGGGTGTTGTTGGTTAATGTTGGCGTCTGCGACTGGTTTTTCTGCCCCCGAGGGGTACGGGGCGATCACTCCCGCGTCTTCGAGGTGATTCGAGATGGCGCTCTCAGCACGTCCGACCAGTCGCATCGCAACCGAAATTACAGCCGCCCGGCAAGCCGACCATGTAGCGTTCCTTCACCGCGTTCCCTTCGCGCTTGATGCATTCCAACTCGGCTTTCTCACGGGCTTTCGCGAGGACTGTACCTACCAGCAGCAACAGTACACAGATCTGGAGCTGCCGGTCGGGATGCTCGACAACGATTTTCGCAATCCCGACCTTGATCGATACGTCGAGCGCTTTTTCGAGTACGAACCGCAGGTAGGTGTGGTCGGTGACGCCTACGACGTCGACGAGGTCGAGGAATACGTTACTGCCGCGCGCGAAATCCAAGGGAGTTACCCGGATGCCGACCTCGTAATCGTCCCGAAGTGCCGTGCCGCGATTCGCGCGATTCCTGATGACCTCGTTGTTGGGTACTCCCGTGGCTACGCCGATCGACTCGCCCACGAATTCTCTGACCCCGTGGATTGGCGTGGCCGTCGCGTCCATATTCTCGGTGGAAGCCCACCCAAGCAACTCAGCGTGATCGACCAGCTTACTCGTCCGACGCTGACAGGAGACCAACCCGCAGATATCGTCGGCCTCGACTGGAACGGTATCCATCGCGGGGCGCAGTTCGGCGAGTTCTGGACGCCAGACGGGTGGGACGACAGCGGTCGCGACGCCGATCATGTAACGGTTCGCAAGACCGTGCGCCACGGCCTTGCTCGTGTTCGTGAGTTCTGGCAGGCGCAGGGCGTCTGGCCCGAGTCGACACCTCAAGAAGACGGGCGCGAAGTCGCGTATCAGGGTCCGTCACCGGGCGATATCGAGAGCGCAGCGTGCACCGAGTGTGGCACAAACGTATGGACGACCGAGCGCGGTCCATACGTCGCGGAGTACGACACGAGGGACATCTGTGGCTACTGTAGCTACGACTGTTACTTCACCCACCGACATCGGAACCACCTTGAAGAACTTGCTGGCGAGCAAAGCGTCTACCTCCCACCGGCGTGACGCCACGAGTGTTTTTTTGCGCCCCGAGGGGTGCGGCGCGTCCTACTCCGACGCAGTCGCCGTGAACGCGATTTACTGAAAATCATGACTACGACCAGTGACTCGTCGGTCTCATTCGAGGAGACCGACGCCCGACGCGACGAGATGCACAGTACCATCGAAGCGTGGGTCGACGACCTCGTCGACCACGTCGACGATGCGCAGGCCAGCGAGGAGTTTCAAGACTGGCTGGACGTCCAGAGTCGCTTCCACGACTATTCCCATCGGAACACGCTCCTCATCCAACTCCAGTATCCCGAGGCGACGAAGGTTGCAGGCTACAACACGTGGCGGAATGAGTTCGACCGGCACGTCCAGGAAGGCGAACAGGCCATCTGGATTTGGGCCCCAATCATCACCAACCGGTGTCCCGACTGTGAGAACTCGCCGAGCTACCACGAACAAATCGGTTGTGAATACGACGAGACGCTGCCGGAGGAGTGGTCGAAAGGCCTCGTCGGGTTCAAGCCAACGGCGGTCTTCGATGTGTCTCAGACCGAAGGTGAACCGCTCCCCGAGCTAGAAGCCGAGGCGACTGGGGATGCCGACCACCTCGTGCCCGCACTCAAGGATGCGGCCGCTGATATCGGCGTGACAGTTCGTATCGTCGATGCTGACGAGTGGGCGCATGGCGACGCAACGGGCGTCTGCAAATATCGGAGTAAGCGTGATCTCCAACCAGTCGTCGAGGCGAAAGCCCGCTCGAATCAGGCCGAACTCGCGGTCACGCTGATTCACGAGTACGCCCATGCACTCCTCCACGCAGACATCACCGACGAAACCGAGCGGGCGAAACGCGAGGTCGAAGCAGAAGCCGTCGCGTACATTGTTGGCCGGTACTGCGGGCTCAACACGAGTGGGTCGGCCTTCTACCTCGCTGCATGGCAGGGCGATGACTCGGAGGTAATCCAGAAGCGCCTCGGTCGAATCAGTTCGACCGCTCAGGAAATCATTGGGTCGCTTGAGGGGTAACGCCTGGGAACTACCCCGCTTTACTCGCTCTTTGAGGAAGAGACGTAATACCTGAAGTTCAGCTAACTGTTGCCGCCACCTATTTATATGCTGTTGCACAAAATCAGATAGTGTCTGATATGGCAAAACGAGATATAACGATCTGCATTGATGCGTATCCAGATACAGATGCCGGTATCTTCCGCATCGGGGCCGCAGACGATATTCTCCGACTGCTGGCCGACGCTCACGAGACAGAGTTCACAATACCGGAACTTGTGGATGCGACCGACGTCACCCGCTCAACCGTCTGGCGAGCAGTCGACCTCCTTGACAGTATCGGGGCTGTCCGGATTCGAGAGACACCACAGCGCAACTACGTCGCGATCAACCTGAATCGACTCCAGAAAGACGACCCGATACTCGCCATCGAACAATCAGAGTTCCACACCCCGATTCGGACATTCATCGAACACACCCAAGAGGCATTCGCCGATACTGATGACATCAGCGAACTTCTCGGCATCGTTGTCTTCGGAAGTGTCGCCCGTGGAGACGCTGATCGCCAGAGCGACATCGACCTCTTCGTCGTAGTCGAAGGAAACCGGACGACCGCTCGACGCATCATCACGGACGTCGTTGCTGATCTACAAACCCAACGCTTCGATGGAGACCGGTTTGAGTTCGAGCCATACGTCGAATCTGTGGAGAGTGCACGCAGGGCCGGAGCGAAACTTCGCGAGATTTTCGCTGAAGGGATTACAGTATACGGAAGCGACCAGCTTCAATCAATCAGAAAATCGGTGGTTGCTAATGAGTAGTACACAAATCGAGCAACTCATCAACGAGGTGCAAGCCGCGTTCGACCGCCGCCCAACTGAGATTGAATCCGGACTCGATGTGGAGGACGCAGCACTCCTCCAGTTGCGGAAAGCCTGTCGGTTGCTCGCTGGCGCCGAAGCACTCCGTGAGGCGAATTATTACACGCTTGTTATCGAGGCCTCCTTTGTCGCCATCGAACGGTCAGTTGAGTTCCGACTACTCGAGCGAGGAACAATGCAACCGGATGATCTACCGGGTACTCATCCTGGTGTCTACCGAGAGGCGGCGACAAGAGGCATCTTTTCTGAAACGATGGCGGAGGATCTTGCCGATCTGTGGCGTGATCACCGAGCAAAGACGTACTATCAGGATGGCCTTGCCTCAGCAGATCGTGCTGAAGCAATGTACGCACTCGCCAGCGAAATTCACGCTTACATCAACGGACGGTCTCGACAGAGTCACGAGTGTCTCTGTGACGAGATCGACTGAGTCTTAACCGAAATAACTCGCGCTGTGGTCGAACGTCGCTACGGACTCGGTAATCATATCGCCGTGTTCAGCTAAGTAAGGACTTCAAGTTCGATGCTCTGTAACATTGTACGAAACTCGTTTATAATGGAGTTTCGAGCAATGTTACAGCCGGTGCATTGAGTTGACGGAAAATCCCTGAGACTGGTTTAACCAACAAAGATATGCTCTTTCCGCCCCATGTTGGTTAACACAGAGTGGGCCACCATGTCCTACGAGCCACCGACACCCCCAGCTGAACTCCCCACCGACATCGGCGATACCCTCAATGACTACTCGCCCGAGCTCCTTCGTCACGTCGCCAGCTACGCAGAGGAACTTGCTGAATACCGTGAGCGTAAAGAGCGTCTTGCCGAGAAAGAGAATGAGGATGAGATCGAAGAACGGCCGGACGACCTCCCAGATGGCGTCCCGTCAAAGGCGACAATCACAGTAAAGGAGATCAACGACAATCGGTACTACTACTGGCAGTGGCGGGACGGAGGCAAAACTAAATCAAAATACAAAGGACCGGTCAATCCGAATGAGTAGTTCCCCGGAGATTACCATAGTTTGTGTAGATGTAATTCATATTAAACCAGTCTGACACTTCACTATTGCCAGTAAAATCGGAGGGCAAGATACTGTATGATGAAATTGGCAACGATGGTTCTGAGCTAATCAATCGGATTAATTAGAAGACAGAGATTACTGGCAATACCGGAGAGGATACTGGACAAACTGGCACTACCGGTCAGCGTTTTACTGGCAAAAGTGGAGAGGATACTGGCAGTACTGGTTCCGATGGTTTCTCTCTTAGTCCAGAACTTGGTGCCTCTTTGCGGTTTCACGAATCTCAGTGAGCTCTCCAAACTCACTCTCGAGCGCATCCAAGGCAGATGAAAGTGAAACATCCAGCTCGTACTCGTTGTAGTTGCCACGCCCACTAGTCGAATCGACGAGCCGTAAGATGCCGTGCAAGCTCAAATCTGAGAGATGATCATGGACTCGCCGTCGTTTCAGCGGGTCACTCCCATGGTTCCGGAGTATCTTCTGATACCGTTGATAGATTAACTTCGTGCGTTCAGGAGTCTCGCCTTCAGCAGCTAGCTGACATACAGTCAGTAGCACGTATTGACCTTGGCGAGTTAACGAATGCATCCCCTCGACAACCTGCTGGCGTTGAATTTGATGCTCAGCTTCCCGGACGTGTTCCTCCGTAATCTTCGCCTCGCCACCTTCCATTGCCTCGCTCTCAGCGACGTCAGCAGCTTTCCGTAATAGACGGAGTGCCTGCCGGGCGGACCCGGAGTCCTGTGCCGAGAACGCTGCACAGAGCGGGATGACATCTGACTCAAGAACATCATCATGAAGTGCGATATCAGCACGTTGTCGAAGGATATTCCGGAGTTCATTCGCATCATACGGAGGAAAGAGAATCTCCTCTTCACAGAGTGTATCTTTGACCTTCGGAGACAGATTTTCTCGGAACTTGAAATCGTTCGAGATGCCGATGACGCCGATCTTTACGTCGAGATCCAGTTGAGACCGTGCTCGCGGGAGTTCATATAGGATATCATCATCGGAGCCGATGTTATCGATCTCGTCAAGCACCACGAGAATAGTCCCACCGATTGACTCAAGCTCGTTGTAAAGTTCGTTGAAAATACGTTTTTGTTGATACCCGGTTTCACTCATGGGTTCGCGAGCAGAAGAGACCGTGGTGAGAGGATGAGAAGGAGAACGAATCTCGTTCACGAGATTGACTGCTACCTGGTAGGACGTAGTGCAGCCAGTACAGTTGAGCTCAATGATGTTGAGATCGACGTCGTCGTACTCTTCGGCGGATTCCTGTAACTCCTCGAGAAGATCGTGAGTAGCAGCAGTCTTCCCAACGCCGGTAACGCCATAGAGAAAGATGTTATTCGGTTGCCAGCCCTGAATGACAGGACGGAGAGCAGCCGCGTATTCGTCGAGTTCTTCGTCCCGCTCTTCGAGGGTCTCTGGTTGGTAATCATCTCGGAGGACGTCTTTGTCCTGGATGATGAACGATTCCCGATTAAATCGACCCATAAATGGACTCAAGACCGAGAGACATTATAAAACCACGGGATCCAGTATCACCACTAACCCACCACCCGAACCAGTTCTGCCAATTTCGCATTCACTTATAAAACACACACACTCCACTATTGCCAGTAAAACCTTCGCAACAACTGGAGGGGGTCAAAGACCCTCTCTAGATAGCGATACTCTTAATACAGTATAGATAAAACCAAATCCGTACTACCGAAAACTCAGCTAGCTATAGTAGGATAAGACAACAGTTACGAGACTAAAACTGTGACCGCTTCTGTTTTCCTCCTCGTTACTGGCAATAGTGGAGTGAGAGAGGAACTTAAATAACGGCATTATTGGCAATACTGGCAACACTGGTTTCCCTCTCCTTACTACCATCGTTACCTTCCCGATATTCCAGTCGAAACTCACCTCTCTTGATGCAGATTATTCGTTAACCAACAAAACAGGATTCGATGGCCTGTTGGTTAATCTATTCTCAATCCATATTCGATTCGTGCTCAATACCGATGCTCGTATCCCATGACTCTGATATTCCGGGAACCTAAAACGACAGCTCCGCCGTGGACGGGTCGTAGCTGACGAGGAAACAGATCAAAGTTGATGGTGATGAGAAATGACTGTACGCAACGACAATACGAAGTCAAGGCTACTGTTGAAACTCTGTGGAGGGCCGTCGTGGGACTGATCCTGCGCCGGCGTTTCTCCATCGTCTTACCAAGAAACTCGATGTCTCAGACGCTGATTTCTTGTCGATATAGCGGGCTATCTGATTGCCTTCTTTCGATATGAAGCGAGTAGTCATGAAAAATGGTCCCAGACGTAACGATGTGAACCGATTGCTTTCCTTTATTCTGGTGTGGCTCGCCAAGCTAGCCCTTACCGCTGGTTGCGCCGGTTTAGCCTCACTACAACTACGAGTGACCGAACATTGCGCTCAATGGATGTACGAGTGTTGAGGTAGTGTCAACTAGACCGTGTCTTCACAAATTACATATGGGAAATAGGAAGAATACCGAGTACAATGACCTCATTCTTTTCTGACCACGCTGAGGAAGTTACATTCCCAGGTAATCGGTCAGATGCTTCGACGCAGTTTCGAACCTGCCAAGAAGGTGCCTACTGGGCAATTAAATCCTATCGGACGACACAGCGTGATGAGCCTGCGATTATCTCTCTACCAACTGGTGGCGGCAAAACAGCGCTGATGATGCTGGCAGCCTTCGAATTCACTGTTGACCGAGCTCTCATTGTCGCCCCATCTGAAGCAGTTCGAAATCAGATTTCCGATAAGTTCGAGAGGCTTGAGGGGCTAAAGAAAGCGAATGTACTTTCTAGTGACATTGATGCTCCGGAAGTGGGGATTCACAAGAGTCGACTTACTTCTAAGAGTAACTGGAAAGAGTACGAAGACACGGACATTGTGGTGACGACACCGAACAGCGTAAGTGAGAAGTTCGCGACTAATGATGAGGAGCCGACCGCACAACCGCCGGACGGCTTCTTTGACCTCTTAATGATCGACGAGGCACACCACTCAGCAGCACCGGGTTGGAAACAAATCCTCAATAATTTCACCGAGGTGCCTCAATTACTTTTTACTGCCACACCGTTTCGGCGTGAAGAGGATACTCTCCCTGGCGAACTCATCTATCACTATCCGATTGAAGAGGCATGCAAAGCCGGCATCTATCATAAAGTCGGGTTGCGAACTATCCCTGAACAAAACCGGGATCTCGTTAATGAGGCAGCCGAGCAGCTCACGACACTGCAGGAGTCAAACGCGGAGGCAACACTCCTAGCTCGTACAGACGGAATTGAGGAAGCCGACAGCCTAGCCAAGACTTATCGCGAACAGACGGACTTAGAAATTCAAGCTATTCACTCCGACGCAGACAACAATCAGGACACAATTGACGACCTCCGTGATGGTGAGATCGACGGCGTGGTTGTCGTCCAGAAACTCGCCGAGGGACTTGACGTGCCCAACCTCCAGCTGGCCGTGTTTCATGTCCCGCCCAAATCGTTCCGGATGATGCTCCAAATCATTGGCCGGCTGGCTCGTGAACCCGACGATGAAATGCCAGCGACGATTCTCACAACAGATACTACACTCACGAGTAAAGGTATGTCCGAGGCTGTCCGCCAGCTGTATCGTGAAGATACCGGCTGGGCAAGTGTCGCCGACGAACTGATCTCCGAGCACATAAAAAATAATAGTACTGACAAAATTGGTGGCGCAACGCCGTTAGAGGCAGTGAACCCGGACAATATTCGACCGTATAAAACGGCCACCGTCTACTCACTTGCTGAGACTGTGTTTGAGCCGCTTGTCGACGATGCAGACGATGTGGTCGTTGAGACAGACGCTGATTTCGGGCACGTTCTATCAACCCCTGAATCCGTGTGGGGATGCATCACGACGACTCAGGAGTCTCCGACATGGGGAACCAATACAATTTTAGAGAGTCCGACATATAACCTGCATCTGTACTGCTCACCCGCGGATAGTGAGTTACTGTTCGAGTACACCTCTGATGCACGGCGGGCGAACACGATTCGTACGGCGTTACTCCGGGATCATACGGCGTTGACCCAGATAGACGGGAAGCGACTCTCGAAGGCGATGCAGTCGCTCACTGCGCCGAAATATAAGGCGGCAGGTATGAATAACGTACTTGTCCCCTCCGGTACCCAGCCGGAACATAAGCTTCTGACTGGCGGTGATGTACAAGGTGCGGTCTACCACTCAGACAAACGGCGATATACGCACGGTCACGTCTTTGCCTCATTTGAGCCGGACGTAGAAGATGGCGATAGTAGATTCTCCGAATCATCGAACACCAAAACCCGAGGAATCAGTACTGCGAGAGCATCAATCTGGTCAAACTCGAAGGCTGGGCTCTCGGTATTCGAAACTTGGTGTGAGACGCTAGCAGACGAACTTACTGCAGATGGAGAACCGACAATTCGAAATCTTGGTATCGGAAATCACGGGGAAGCTATCGACGAGTTTGAAACATCTCCCTTTGCTGTTATGCCGTTTCCCTCACTAACTACGGCGAAAGTTGAGCGGCAAACACCAGACGATGACAGCTGGCATACTGTCCGAATAGATCTTGAATTAGATGACCCCGAAAATCCTCCGATGCAGACAGTTGATGTGTGCATGACCTTCGAGAACTTTGGCACTTGTATCGAGTGCTCCTACGATGTCGCCGCAAATGAGTGGTCGGGTGACATTACTGACTACCGATTCCGACTGCCGGAGGAAACAGAATATTCGATCTTGTGTGGCGATGAGCTCCTCAAGGAATTCCCGCCGATATTCCATACCGATGCTAATACGACTGTGATGAGCGGGGCACAATCGTCTGCAGAAACTGATCTTGCAGATTTTGACCCGGCCACCCTGAAAGCCTCGATCCAACCAAACTGGCCAGAATATATTGAGGTTGATGCGACTGAAAAGCCAGAGTGGTGGGAAACAGACGAAGAGCGAGACAAGGATATTTCTGAATTATGGGATGAAAGACCAACCGAGACGGTTTTTCCCGCGTTGGTTGACTTCCTAAAGGACCAGCGAGGAGACGAGCAGTATGCACTCTTTTGTGATGATATGGGCGATGAGATTGCTGACTTCATTGAATTCCGAAAAGAGGAAAAAGAGATTAATATGTATCACTGTAAGCGATCTAAATCGCCAGGAGTTCGAATTAGCTACTTCAAAGACATATACCATCAGACTCTCCGCTCGTTGCGATACACGTTCAGCCAGAAACTCATTGACCAGGTAGAAGACGGATCCGGACTTTCTCACTTTGTTTGTGGAAAGGATGTCTTTGAGGAGATCGCAGACGACTTTCTACCGGGCGATTGGGAGTATACGATCTATGGAGTTCACCCTGGGCTTAAGCTTGATTTCGACCCGGAAGACGGCAATGAGAATGTCGGGCGACTACTCAGTGAGTGTGTAGAGCAGGTTGAACGATATAATGTGGACTTTGCGATGATGGGTGCCGGTGGCTGTTGGGAGGAGTCTAACGGTAATTAACTAATGCACATTCCCACACTTCGCGACAGTAAGTCATCTATCTGCGCCCCTCTAAGAGCTACTCCACTTGGCACATAGGAAAGTTTAGTGAGTTGGCTTGTTGTCTAGTAATTGACTCGCCGAACCATTATCTAGTAGATACAAGGTTTTCCATCGGAAGTAGCTCTGACTGGGCCATTTATAATCCGCTCAATCCGTCCACCGCCGTATACTGACTAAAGTTGTATTTCTGGTGAATTAAATAGGATGCTGAAGTGGTATCTGATAGAATGCCACCGGATTGGGATAGTGATGTACGCCTGTTAATCAAGGACAGAGTCCAAGCCATCATTGAACGGTACAGCGATGTTGATGTCGATCTGCCGACGCAGACGTTTCATCGGTTGAACTCTGGAGGATTCATTGATAACACCGAAGAGTTCTCCGTTCCCGTCCCTGGTGATGTCTTCGAAGATACGGATGTCTTCGATAACCTGTATAATGGCGAGTTCGGAGAGGTGGCCTCCCGTATCTACGAGGAACTTCCGGATCCGCCCGAGGACGATGGCTACTCTGAATCGAAACGTATCGAATCTATCGAGCGTGGGTTATTCGAGTTCGTCGGCATTGTGTTGAATTACGCTGGCAAGTTTCAGTTCGACGAAGATGCCTTTGCTGCCGCCTTCGACGAACAGTTCGAACCTCGCTTCACCGATCGAGAGTATTCCCGATTCCTACTCTGTTTGAAGAACACCACCATTGAGTCAGACATCACGATCAACCTTGAAACAGATATCCAGGGTAGTCCAGATTATCTGGGGCCATACGGGGTTGACACACTCCGCATTCGCCCCTTAGATCGCTTAGAAGAAGTCGGAATCGCGACTCACGAAGCACCGGGGACTGGGGTTCTCGAGCCGATCGAGACACTCGATGCAGGAAGTCCAAACGCAGCGTTAGAAATCGTCCTCCATCGCCGGCGACCCTACCAGGAAATCGCTCGGGAGATCGATAACACTGAGATCACTCCATGGGTAGGGCCGGACTTCGATGTCACGCCGACCGACGTCTATCCCTGGCAGCAGCTGACCGACGTGATAGAGTATATCGCGACGAGCGTTCGTCGGTGTCTCCGGCTCCTGTGCCCGCTGGGAACTGTCGGATTCGAGAAAGGTTATCATGTGGTTCCGGGCTGGGAATCGTATCGTGGTATCGCGACACCGGTTACCTTCGAACTTGAATTTGAGTGTCCAAATGAACCGACTGGGACACATCTTGCTGAAGATCGAGCCTTAGAGATTCCCCGGTTGTGGAGTACTCACCGACGCCGCATAGCACCCGATCATACTAAGTTTCAGAACCCGCTAGCCCGGTTTGAGCGAATGTTCAGCCGGGAGTCGCTTGAGGACCAATTAGTCGACTGTGTCGTCGGCTGTGAGACGACCGTGTTGAAAGGCGGTTCTCCTGGAGGTAACAGGTACCGGCTTGGTGTTCGGACGGCGGTTCTCCTTGCAGACCACAATTCACCCGATTGGTCGCCAGAACGGATTGGAGCGTTCTTCAAAACGCTGTACGAACATCGAAATGATGTTGTTCATGATGATAGATCACTCCCGGATGCGCCAAGCGACGACGACCGGATTGTAATCGGAGATACGGAATTTCTAGCCAGTAGATTCCTCGAACACGCCCGTGAGCTCTATGCCGATATCATTCGAGAGTATCTCGATCTTGTAGAGTTGGAGGACGAGTCCATTCAGGATATTAATAAACGTATAGATGCTGCTACACTCGAACAAGGCACGAAAATACGCGAACAGTTGTTCTAAACCCCTTTAAGCTAGGTTTGGTTCGCTATATATTTTCCGCGTGTTAGCGGCTATCGACTGACCCGTCTTCTCCTTTTGTACTCGCTCTCAGAGGGGGTGTATACTAAGATGTCGATGTCGGTAAGAATAAAGTAAGGGCGATATCTTGGTCAGAAGTGTTCGATGGATTCAACGCTTCTTACTGGTCCGACGCATGCCCGACTGGAACAGCGAGCATTTCAGCGGGCTGATGACATCGCAACTGATTCGCTGGGGAGTATTCTCTACATAACTCGGAATGACGCTCGCCGAAGTGCGGTCGAGGATAGCTGGGCGGCGTCGCACGAACCACTCCGACTTCGTGCCGAGACGCTTGATACGGTCGTTCGAGAGTGTTACGAGAATCTTCAAGGTCCGGTCCAACAACTTTCCGGGCAGCTGAGCCGCCGGCTCGCGGAGTACGCGCTCGACAGAACCACAGCCGAGACAGAGGGTGCTCTCGCTGGCGAACCCGCATCCTCTGCTCTCGCAGACTCGTTCAGTAGCCGGTTTTCACTCTTCGATGACGCTGGCGTCGGGACTGCCGACGCGCTGGCGGCAGAGTTTGAGGGTTCAGCTCTTGATGACCGTATTGCGACAGCCACTGTTGACGCCTACCGCCATTACCGGGATCTCCACACCGACTACGTCGACGAGTGGGTCTGTACCCGAGGAGAAATGTTTCAAGCCGTCGCGACGGCAGACCAGTCGTTATCAGCAGTCTTTCCAGAACTGGATGTCGTCATTCTCTCAGGATATCACGAGTTCCGCTCCGCTGAACGCCGCCTCATCGAACGCTTCGTCAACGAATTCCCGATGGTCGCACTACTTCCGCTCCATCAGGGTGGCCGGAGCGGGGTCGATGCCGTCGCAACCGACGCCCTGGATGTCTATGAATCGCTGGACTTCGAGACAGTAGAACTGGACCCGGTCGATGATGCTGGGAGAGCCTTCGGAATAATCACCGATGCTCTTTATCGACCGAACCCCGACGCCATCCCAGTCCCTGACACCCTCCGATGGCGGGAACTTCCCACACCGGAGCGTGAGATTCGCTTCGTGGCCCGCCAACTCCGAACCGAGTTAGCCAACGGGCGTGATCCTGACAATCTTGCCGTCGTCATCCCAAGTACCGAGGCGTATTCAGGCTATGTCGAGGACACGTTCGATACGTTCAATATCCCGCACGTTACAACTGCCGCCTCACAGCTGAATCGAACCTTCACCGGGAGTGTCGTTCACGATCTACTGAATCTCGCCGAACCAGACCCGCGTGCCGAGGACCTCACATCGTTGCTTGCAAATCCGCTGGTCAACGTCGTCGATGCCGACCAGGTCAACGCCATCACGGCTGCCGCCCGCCAGCGGGATACGGTTTCGATTTCGCCCTTGCTAGATGATATCGACGACGAGACGGAGGCACTAGTTGAGGAACTGCTGGCCACACTGGAGGTACTCCGGGCAGAAGACATCGGAGACGCGACCGAGACGCTACGCTGGCTGTTGGACGACCAATTTGACATGGAGACAGCGTCAGAGGACTATGCCAGCGGCGCTGAGAAAGCTATTGAACAACGGGCTTACGATCTCGTGGATGAGGTCCTTTCCTCGTTCGAGTCGCTGGAAGCCGTCAATAGCGACCTCCCCCCGTTGTCACTGTTCACTCGCGCCTTCGATGGCGTGCCGATTCGGGTTCCACAGAGCGCTGCTGGCGGTCACGTCGAAGTGATGGGGTTGCTTGACGCCCGGATGCGTTCGTTCGAGAAAGTCTATCTCGTGGGGATGACGAGCGAGCACTTCCCGGTGACACCGGAACGGCCCGCTTTCTTCGAGGAAATGACGGATGCACATCCACGGTTTGACACCAGCGATGAGCGGCTCCGAGGCCGTTATCTTTTCGCGACGCTGCTCGCGAACGTCGACGAGCTCACGATTACCACACCGGAGACGGGCGACGATGAATCCGCCGTCGTCCGGTCGCCGGTGCTCGATGAACTACAGCGCGTTACAGGGATCGAACCTAAAAATGGCGTTGATAACCGTGTCGGCTCTCGTGAAGACCTCCAACGCCATGTCGCCGCGGCAGATGATCGGCGTGCCGCAGTAAGCTACGCCGGCGACCGCGGTGACCTCTCCCCCGAGCAAACGAGGCGAGTCGACCGTGGACTCAGCTGTGCGACTAATAGGGGCACGGCCGACATCTCCGAGCACGACGGTGCACTCAATCCGGAGACTGTTGCAGAGGTCTATCCGCCGTCAGAGCGTGAACCCTACAGCGCAAGCCGAATTGAGCGATATGCCGAGTGTGGCTTCAAGTTCTACGCTGACAACGTACTCGAGATCGAGGATCCCGACGATGTTGAGGTCGTTCCGACATCCCTCGAAACTGGATCGTATGTCCACGACGTCCTCGAACGCTTCTACGCCGATCTTCAGGACGAGACTGCGGGGAGTGTTGACCTCACCGAGTACGACCAAGACGTACTGGCGGCTCATCTCCATGAGATCGCCGACGAGGAACTTCGGGGCGCTGACTTCGAATACGACGGCCTATTCTACGAACGGTGGAAGGCGGAGCTCTTTGCAGGACTAGGCGACGATGAAGCTGTTCCCTACCTGTCTGGGGTACCCCCTCACGACGCTCCGGAACAGGGACTGTTCGCAACATTCCTCAAGAACGAACTGTCGCGAGAGAATTCCGACAAGCCCCACCTGTTCGAGGCTCCATTTGGCGAGGGTCTTCCCGATTCGGATGCTGGGCCGTTCGAAGTCGAACGACCGGATGGATCGACAGTTTCCATCCGTGGCTACATCGACCGCGTTGACATCCATGACGGGGAGCAACCGGCGCTCACACTCTACGACTACAAGACCGGCCGTGCCCCCTATATGACGAAGACGACTGGCGGAACGAAGTTCCAGCTCCCCATCTATCTCCTCGCCGCGAACGAGGTCGTGGACGGTGACCTGTTTGAGCAGGGTGAGCTATCCGCGACGTACTATCAGGTCCGACCGCCGAACGACCTCAAGATTCCCGGTGGTGTCGAATCGAAATTCGACTCACAGGCGGAACTCCGCCAGTTCCTGAACGATGTCGTCCCCGATTGGCTCGGACAGATTGACGAAGCGATTGCCAACGGGCAGTTCCACACGACGTTGTTGTCCGAACGAGAGGCGAACTGCCGCTACTGTGACTACCGTCGCGCCTGTGACGTCCGGCACCATCGCAAGCGGGAGTTCGTCGACGAGGTTCGAGACGACGGCGCTACCTACGTACCACTCCGTGTGCAGGACGACGCAGATCTCGAGGCGGTGATGAGCGATGACTGAGGAAGCCGACGACATTCAGCTGACGGGCGAGCAGGAAGACGCACTCGTTCAGGACCGGAACGTCGCAATCACAGCCGGTGCTGGCACCGGCAAAACGACGACACTGACCGAGCGGTACGTCACGATATTGGCCGAGAATCCAGACCTCACTCCCGAGAATATCGCCACGATTACCTTCACCCGCAAAGCAGCTGCGGAACTGACTGAACGCGTTCGGGAGGAAGTATACGACCGACTCGAAGCCGTCGACTCGCCGACAGCGTATCACCGCTGGCGAGACGTACTGGACGACCTTGAGGACGGCTATGTCCACACGATACACGCGTTTTGTACCCGCCTCCTCCGAGAGCGGGCCGTCGAAGCCCCGGTCCCGATTGGGTTCGACGTGCTCGATGAGGACGGCGCCGCGACACTCCAGCGCGAAGTTGTTACTGAATTCCTCGAACGACACCAGGACGAGGAAGATGTCGCCCTCCTCGCTCAGCTCTGGGGACGTGATGAACTAGTCGACATTCTCGGAGGGTTGCTCGACGAACGGCCACAGAGCGAGGCCGTATTGGACGCGTGGGAGGACGCTGACGCCGAGAGGTACGTCGACGTGCTATGGGAGGTTATCTGTGAGTTGGACGCTGCTGACGCTCGCGAGACCCTGTATGAGGACGGACTTCTGAATCAGTTGCGAACGATAACCGGGCGCGTAGACCGCAAGGCGACGATCTCCGACGACGACGGCCTTCGAGCCTATCGAACACTTGAGGATGTCGTCGAGCAACTCCCCGATGATCCTGCCGCGAGTGACTCCCGTACCTGCCAGCAGGCAATTCTCGCCCTCTATGAAGCGTGTGAGAAGAAAAACGGCGGTCTGTACAGTAGTTCCGGTTACGTCGTCGGCGACAGAGACGAGTGGAATGAGTACGGCGACGTCTATGACGACCTGAAGGACGTGATCAATACGGTTATCGCTGCGGTCGAACCCCATGAGGAGGCGCTCGCGACCACGCCCGGTGAACTCGAAGCGAATAGTGCCCACTATGCGCTCGCCCTGCTTCGCGTGTTTGACGATGTGTTGGCAGCATACGATGCCGAGAAAGAGCGTCGAGATACGTTGGATTTCCCCGACGTGATTGAGACTACACTGCAGTTCCTTCGGACCAACGAGGTCGTGACCGAGCGGCTTCGAGACCAGTTCACAGCTGTGATGGTCGACGAGTTCCAGGACACGGATCCCCGTCAGTGGGAACTCGTGAAACTCCTCACCGGCGTCGACCAGGAGACTTCGTCGAATGTCTTCCTCGTCGGTGACGAGAAACAGAGCATCTACGGGTTCCGGGGAGCAGATGTGACGACGTTTGGTGCGGCCCGTGACGAACTCCAAGCGGTCAATGCGGCCCAAGGTGTTGATACTGTTCCCGATAGCGAGGCTGAAAGCCCGACTGAGCTCGAACTCTCGGGGAACTTCCGAACGTTGGATACCCCACTCTCGTTCCTCAACGAACTCTTCGGACACCTGTTCCGGCCGGAGGGCGATGATCACGCCCCCTTCGAGGCATCTCCACAGGAACTCACCACGGAGCGTGGTCGAGTGGAGGAAATCGAGGGCCTGACAGGGAGTGTCGAGTATCTCGCCGTGCCGGACGATGCAGAGACCGCTGAAGCGTTGTTCGGTGCGGACCATCCCGTTGTAGCGGGGGCACTTGACCACACCATCGAGGCTGAAGCACAAGGTCTTGCCGCTCGGTTAACGCAGCTGTTCGACAATCCGCCGATGATACAGGATCCAGACACGGGAGCCCATCGCGAAGCCACGCCCGACGACGTGGCGATACTCCTCCGCCGACGAACCCACCTCGACCGGTATCAACGGGCCCTTGAGGAGTACGACATCCCCTATACCGTCGTCGGCGGGGTCGGGTTCTACGATACGCCTGAGGTGCAGGCACTTACGAACCTGCTTCGAGTTCTCGGAGATCCACGGGACGATGTCTCTCTCTACGGCGTCCTCCGGTCGCCGTTGTTTGGGTTCACTGATGATCGCCTCGCACCGGTAGTTGCGGACGCCGACTCGGTCTGGGAGGCACTCGCTGAGACGGACGATCTACAGCTGGCAGATGCGTTCGACCTCTTGTCGACGTGGCGGACGCTCAGCGGCTGTGCGACGCCGCCCGAGGACGGTGTACTTCCGTGGAATCGGCTACTGTCACGGGTGATTGACGACACTGGATATCTGGCCAGCGTGAGTGCTGACGAACGTGGTCGTCAGGCCGTCGCGAACGTCGAGAAGTTCCGCGATCAGGTGCGGACTTGGAGCGAAAACGGCGTTCACACCGCTGCTGGGTTACTCCACCGTATCGACCGACAAGCCGAAATCGATCCCCGTGAGGGGGAGGCCGACATCCCCGGAGACGCCGAGGGCGTTCGAATCATGACGATTCATTCTGCGAAGGGCTTGGAGTTCCCGATCGTCACAGTTCCCGACATCGGGAGTAGTCTCAACTTCGGTCAGTCCATCGACGACCACGGGTACGTCCGTCTCGTGGGGGGAACTGATGACGCACCTCCGATCCCGGCCGTTGGTGGTCCGAATCCGAATGATGCGTTCTCGATCGAGAAGACAGCTGTTCACGAATACGCTGATCGACAGTCACTCCCCCAAGAGCGAGCGGAATCGAAACGGCTCCTCTACGTTGCGTGTACAAGAACGCGAGATCACCTCCTTCTCTGTGGAACACACGAAATCGATGTGGACGAATCGGGAGCCATCGAACTCGGTGAGCCGGAAGCCTTCGACGAGGCAGATCGGTGGCGAGATTACCTTCAGCCGGTCCTCCTTGATGGAAATCTCGTCGACCGAGCGATTCGGGAGGGACAAGCTCATGGACAGATCGGGGCGGCCAGCTACACGGTACGTAAGCCTCCGCGTCCAGTAGATTGGAAAACCGACGACGATACTGCGGATTCGACACCGGAGATATCGATTCCTACACCACCAGCTCCGACGCCGGCGAAACGGGTCGCTGCGACGACCCTCGTGAATGAGGTTGCAGACACCTCTGAGGATGGTCACAGCTACACGCAAAGCGGTGAGTCATCCGGACTAAGCCCGACGATGTTTGGGACTGTTGTGCATCGAATCAACGAACTCCGGCCGCCGAGAGACGAGTGGCCAACACTCGTTCGTCGTCTGAGTCAGATGGCCGGTGAGGAGCCAACCGAGGGGGATCTCCGCGATGCCGTGGAACATGCCGCTGATGCCGTCGAATTTGTGGATCAGGTTGAAGCGGATGTCCAACCCCAAGCGACCTACGACGAGTTCTCTGTCGTCGCCCGACTTGGTAAGTCGCAGATTGTCGGTGATATCGACCGACTGCTCGTTACTCCAGACGCCTACCACATCATTGACTACAAGACAAACGACCTCTCGTCGACCTCGACTGCTGAGCTAGCTGATCACTATCGTCCCCAGATGCTTGCGTACGCGCTGGCTCTTTTGCAACACAGTCCTGATCGTAGTATTCGTGCGTCACTTCGATTCACCGATGCTGGCGTTGAAGAGCGATTTGAATGGGACGCGAGTGAGTACTCTATGATCGAATCTGAGCTTCGTTCTATGGTTGAGTAGATTCCTGAATATTGACTCTCAGTCGAACGTGATGCGGAGATAGCCCCCACGGATTGTCCGCTCTAGAGTGTTGGCGATAATGCTGCCGACGGCATCGTCCGGCACATCCTTGGCCACCGGCAGGTCCAAGTTCGGAAGGTATGCATAGAGGTCGGCTGGCGTCCGGAATGTTACGCCTGGCGCCGGCGTGATCGACGTAGCATCGAGTAAGTCAATGTCGTTGCCTTCAATGCGGACTAGCTGGATGCGGTACGGAACATCGTTTCGGACGAACGTTAGCGCCCGTCGGAACTCGTTGACTGTGAAGCGGACGGTGTAGGGTGAGTCGCCGGTCACGGCCTTCACCTCGATCGGGGTCGGTTGGATGGCCTCATCGCTAGCTGTCCCGGCGACTCGGCCCGTAATATCGAGGATGTCGTACCCCGGACCACGCTCATCAGCGGCGACGAAGGTGAGGCGAGGCGCGTCATCGGACCGGGACGTCCGACCGGTCTTGATAGAGTCGAGAAGTTGCCGGGCGAGTTGTTCGGGTGTTCGCTCCAGACGGTCGATATCGCGGCAGCGACCGGGGTTGTGCCAGGGACAGGAACTCGACTCATCGACGATCGACTCAAGATGCCTACCTAGTCGATGCTGCCAGTCGTCGGTTTCCTCGGTCCAAGCCTTGAGCTGGCCGCAGATGGAGGCAAAGATGACCTCCTCAGCGAACTCGGGGCGGTCGGTAAGATCGCTGCTACCGCCGCTTCCATATTCGGCATCTCGGGACTGGATGCGGCCGGACACGTCGCTGTTGGCGTCGTCGGCGAACTGTATTGGCGCGGCTTGAATCGTCTCAAAGGCCTGTTCTCGCACCTTTTGAGTGTGCGTTTCTTCTTCGGACGGCGAGCTATGACGGTCCGGGAACTCCCCTGTCTTGAGATACTGCCTGAGTGATCCACGGAGGACTTGGTTGCTGGTTCTGTTCCCATCCTCCAGTCCAGCATCGGGAGTTCCGTTGTCAAAGATAGCGGTGAGAACGGCCTCACAGAGGTCGTCTAAGGCTGCAGGACTGAGTGTGAGCCAGCAGTCGTCCTCGCCGGTCTTCTCAGTCTCGATAAGACGATGTGCAAACGGTGGGCTGGTCCAGGACCACTCGGACGGTTGCTGGCGTGTCTCTTTTCGCCATACTTGGATGTCTTGGAGGTCGGTCCAGCGGGTCTCTTTGTCGGCGTTCCACCAAACTCGGCTAACAGTTTCTAGACGATGTGCTTGCTCCTTTGACAGAGGGTGGTGGTCCTCAAACGCCGGATGATAGTTGCTGGCCCACGTGACGAACGTTTCCAGGTCGATAGTCTTCGACAGGGCGGTACAGGGACATTCCTCCGATAGAGCAGCCCGGTCGGAGAGCAAGGTTTGGATCATCTCGATAACCGGTTCTGGAGCCGACTGCGTCGCGTCGATAAGGGACTCCATGGTATCAAAGTCGGTCGTTTGCTCACCGATAGCCTGCCGGATGTTCATCCGGATAGTGTAGGCATCTGTCTCCGTCTCGGCGAGACGGTCGTCGAGGGAGGTCAGTATCTGGTCAATGTCGAGCGACGCGCCAATTGTGTCCAGGAGGGCTACCGTTGCCTCGATGTCCGACCGGAGCGCGTCAGCCGATCCTTGTCCAATTGTGCGTCGGACGGCATCAACATCGAGGTCTGCATCGAGTACTTCCTCCTCGCCGGCGAGGGCGAGCCGGAGGTATGTCGAACGCGAGCGCTCGAACAGTACCTGGAGTGCCTCGGTGAAGACCGTTGGATCTGGACCTTCATCATCGACGGATGCCACGTTGTAGGCAAGTCCGTACTGGGTGCTTTCGGTCCCAGTCTTGTTCTCGTCAAGTGGGTAGACGGCAGAATGTTCACCGAATCGGGAATCTTGTAGCGAAAATCGCTCACGGTAGCGCTCGAACATCTCTTCTGGAACGCTCCGGATGTGGTCAATCGCGACCTCCAGGTCTTCGCGGTGGTCAGGTTGGAACGTTTCGCTAGTCTCCGCACTCAACGCGGCGAGGATGAGCGGCCGCCGACTACGCAGTTTCGTGGCGAGACGCTCGTCCATTTCGGGATTAGCCCCTGAATTGAGTTGGTCTACCGATAGCTGTGGTCGGTCGCTGGCTTGTGTCCGGAATTCGCAGTCGAGTGCTGATGCGAGGGCTGCCCCTCGGCCGACAGTCGGCGTCTCCACGACCCACGGACCTTCCCAGGAGCCGTCGCGATCTTCCCAAGGGAGTTGCTGGCTGTCGCTGAACCAGTAAGTTTCTTGATCACGAACAAGCTCGACCGGTACCGACGCCCACTGATCGCCGGCTTTGACTGGGAAGTGGGTGAGGAAGGGAAGTTCACCGAGTGCTGAGTCATCACGATCGAGGTAGTCGGCGATCGGTGTAATGAGGCGTGAGTAGACGGTCTTCCAACCATCGGCGATGCCGTCGGTGGCCAACTCCTTGAGCGCAATGGGCTCGTCCTGATTGGATACCAACGGCGTTGCAGCAAGTTCCTCCTGGATCTTCTGGAGGCGGAGCGCTGCCTCGGTGGCAGACAACTCTTCGAGCGGCTTGATGCCGAGCGTCCGCCAGACTTGGATGTCGATCTCGGTCGCCCCAACGTCGACCGTCGGGAGCCAATTGCCTGTCTGTGACCCCTCGCCTGCACGCTCGACCGCCCAGAGGATGGAGTCATCGGACCACCAGCTCGGTGCCTGGAAGGCGCTATGCTGACCCCACATCGGTGCCGCGCGGAGTTGCCAGTTAAGCAATGTTGGGACCGTGTCGGTCCAGCCGTGGCGCCCGCCGTGGTTGTCACGACATGACCACCCCGTGGTCAGAATCGACTGCTTGAGGTTGTCCCCGTAGGTGGCGAGGACGTCACAGACGTACTCCACGCCAAGTCGGGCGAAGGGATTGTCCGAGTCCTCGGTAGATATCCAAGTCCACGACTCCAAGGCGACGTTGCGGCTGTCAAGCCCATCCACGACAGTTGACGGTGCGATGCCGAGTTCGCTACTGGTATACCGACCACGGAGTCCTTTAACTGAGCACTGATCGCTGTGGCCGGCGGTCGACTGCGGACCGAACTCCGGTGCGGTGATTAAGTCAAGATATGACCCACTATCCTCACCACGGGTTCCGATGGCTGTCCGGCTGATGACCTGCTGCAACGTTGCCCGGAGACTCGAAACCGTTTCCATGTCGACCTCAGCTTGAGCATCGCTCAGGTTCCACTTGAGTGGGTTCCAATGATCGCGTCCCTTCCCAGGCGTTTCTGTCTGTGCAAGGGCCTCCACTTCCGGGAATGCTGAGAGACCGAGGATGCCAAGAAGCTTTGCTGTCGTGGTGGGGGAGATATCCCGTTCGGCAAGGAACTGCCAGCGATTGTCGTCTGGCGGGCGGACGATCGGCCTGGCATTTACCGGTTCGGCCGAGGTCGTAGGCTGCTCGTCCAACTCTGACGGCAGTTCCCCCCAGGTGTCGACCTGCTCGTCGGTCTCCCGGAGTGCCTGCCAACTCGGTGGCAGGCGAATGTCGGCGATACGGTGATCGGTCTCACCGGCCTGGTTGAGGAGGTCCGACTGCAGCTGGTTCCGTCTTACCGCAAGTCGATTCAGGAGGTTCCGCTTGCGCTCGGAGTTGTGGGTGTGTTTATGGACGTTGTCGTGAGCGAGGTACGCTCCCTCCGTTGGAACGAGGCGCTCTCGCTCCTGGCCGGCGACGGCTGCCGCGAAGAAGCTCAGGGCGTCGTCCGAGAGCGCTTTATTGGAGGCATCGCACTCGTCTGTTCGCCCCTGCTGGCGTCGGGTCGATCCGAGGAGTTCGCGCACGTATTGTGGGTACGATCGTAGCTGGACGATTCCCCAGTCGTTCCCCGCCTCTGAGAGAATGCTACTGCACCGGGAATCTTCGGAAATCGATTCGTCGATGACGAACACGCTGAGGCCGATATTGTCCGGAGGGATACGTAACTCCGTCTCAGGCGCATCATCACCCCTCCAGAACACCGTTCGTGTGTATGTCTCCGTCACGTTGCCACCCTCGCCGTGGGACTCTACTGGGACCAGCTGGACATGTCCCTCGTCAGTGTCCTCCGACCGATAGGAGCACGGAAGGATGTGGACGCCAGCATCTGCGATGTCGAACTCGTCATCTAGAATCTTCGCGATGTCCTTCTCTTTGCTATTGGCGTATGCATCCACGAGCGTAACTGACCCGATGAAGAGTTGCTGCCCGATCGTCGACGGTACGACGATACGTGTGTCCGGACTTGTTAGGTGTTGTGAGAGCTGGGTAGTCCAGGCCTGTACGAGCGAGCGGAGTCGCTCTGTCTCGTCTGTCGCTGACGGCGGTGCTTCCTCTAGAAGATAGCGATACCGTTTAGACCAGTCGACGGTGTCAAGATCGCCGTGCACACTCCACCGGAGGAACGAAAGTAGGCTTTCCAGGGTGGGGAGACGGCGCATCGTCTTCGTCGGACCCCTCTTATGGACGGACTCGCCCAGTCGTTCCCTGACTAAGTAGAGTGCTGCGTAGGCTCCTACCACCTCGGGGTTTGGATGCAGAAGTGCCTCGGTGACTGCCGTCGCCGGTGTGTCGGAGTCGTTGATTCTCGCCGTGGGCAGGCACGGCCGTTCGCCCAACTGGTTGTATACGGCCCGAGAGAATAGGTCTAGCAGGCCAATCTCGGCCTCGTCGAGTCGGATCTCGTCGTTGATGATGTCCGTGAGCGTCACGTCATCATCACCTGCAGGCGTCGGCGGAAGGAGGTTCCACGGGCTGTTCACGGTTCCAGAATCACCTGCGCGTCTATCCCGGCGAGCAAGCACGGTCGCGACGTCGCCAATGAGTGTCGCACAGTGGTCTAGGATGAACGCGTTGTACTGGTCTGAGTCAGAGTAGAGTTTCTCTCGATCTTTTGAGACCTCCACGTTCGCATGCAGGCAGAATGGGAATTGCCTCGAGGCACCCGTAATCGGGTAGTAGAGATACGGCGGGTAGGCGTGAGACTCCGGCCCGACGCCATCGAGTGCGGTACCTTCGAGAACTGTCTGCAGATTCTTGTCAGCCAGCCAGGCTGGCGGCTCGTTATCCGTCGGGACGAGGATTCGTGGTTGGACGTCTACTTCCTGTTCATCATCTGTCGATCGACGTTGCTCTGTAGTTAGCAGGTTCTTCGGAACGATGGGTTCGTGTCCCTCTATCCAGTGGAACAGGTCGTAGGTCTGCTGGACCCGCTCTTGGCCCTGTCCTTGACTATAATCCTGCTCTCGCTGGTCAACCGTCACCGTCACAGACGTCGACTGCACCGGCCGCTCGGTATCGGTTGTGTGGGCCACCGGGTCCGACCGATCAATATCCCACCGTTCGTGGGCCTTCCGCTCGGTCCCCTCAAGATGATCCAGTACGAGCTGGTCGATGTTCCCGAAGTGGAT
The DNA here is from genome assembly GCF_029338375.1 of Halorussus lipolyticus. NCBI lineage: Archaea > Methanobacteriati > Methanobacteriota > Halobacteria > Halobacteriales > Haladaptataceae > Halorussus > Halorussus lipolyticus. The sequence continues at coordinate 130,270 of NZ_CP119808.1, forward strand.
GAGTGACTCTGGCGTTACCTCGCCTCGCGACTCTCCGTACGCGTTCGCCGTGGCCGAGTAGCTCAGCCGAGCCCACAGGTTGTTCGCTATTCGGCTGGGGTCGCCATCGCGCTCTGTCTCGACCCCGAGGGCCGAACGGAACGCCGTAAGATCTTCGTCCTCGAAGTGTACGATGACTGCCGTCGTGAACTGATCCGGAATATCTGGCCCGTCGACGATCACCGACGCATCGGTTAACAGCTGTTTTGCTACCTTTTGTAGCGAGCCATCTAGTGCTGCTCGGTCGTCCGGCACCTCCAGTGGTAGCGGATAGGAAAAGAAGGGGAGGCTCGTGATGTCTTCGGAGCGAAGGGTTTCTGGCGTGATGTGGCTCGTGTGGTCTGTCGGCGCAACGAGCTCGGCAAGGTCGCCAGTTGCTAGCCGCCCCCGGAAGTTGTCAAGGTACTCTGCCACCGCCGGCTTGTCGGTCGCTGTCGACCGAGAGAGAACGGCCGCGGTTGGGTTCACAGGGCCACACTGGAGCCGCCCGAGATTCCCATCTTCAAGGTTCGTCCATACTTCGTAGGCATCTCCGATGGTACAGACTGATGTCAGGCCTACTCCCTTCTCACCAATTGCGTCTGTCTCCTTCCCTGAGCGGCTGACCTTGCGTAGGTCCTCAAGAACCTCTTCGTCTTCAAGCTCGAACGGCGCACCGGTGTTGGCTACTAGGACGCCTTCACGTGAGACGGCGACGTACAGCGTCCCCGTCTCGTCCGCCTTCTGGATAGCATCACGACCGTTCTGCAGGAGTTCTACCAGTTCACGGTCTTGATGGGCGCCGGCTGTCCCCGCTTCGCCGCCACCAATGCTCGTCTCGTTGAAGAGCGCATCCTTCGGTGTGTCGTACCGACCGTCTGAACCTATAGCCTCAAGCTTCTTTAGCAGATCGACGTATCTATCGGTCAATTCGTTTGTCCACTCTCTGGCCTTAAGCGACATCTAATGAACCGTAATTCAGAGACAATGTAATTAAATACTTTGTCTAAGATTAATTGATTCGATCTGCGTTTGTTCCCTTGGTCCTTCATGGGTATATTATCCGCTACTAACTGTCCCCTTGATGAGCAGACGACTCTTCGCTGTTAGTCTCATTAATCTAGTAACGGTTACCGCTCTCATTGGATGGTGCTTCCATTGACTACTGTTCTCGTCTCTAAGAACTGTAACTGACCCCATAGCGACTGGAAAACAGAAACGAGCAAAACGAGAGAAACGAA